>JAKSHV010000001.1 GCA_024399225.1 archaeon
TAGCCGTAAGACCTCCTCAACTTGCAAGAACAGCTTAGAGCCTGATTCGACAAAAATTTCATTCTGGGATGGCCGGCGACGACCAATGTCGCCCTTCACACTTCTTACAAATATTCAAGAAAAAGAAATCGGGGGTCTTGCCCCCAGGGTTTGTCTTTTCAGAGTTTGAAAGTGGTCCAGCAGCGAGGACAGAGGTGAAGGTTCTCTCCTCCGCACTGGGGGCACTTCTCTGCGTCGATCTTGTACTGTTTGTAGCAAGAGCGGCAGACGACATAGGACACCTTAAGGGTGCAGTTCTCACAAACAACGGTTGCTGCCATTTGTATTCCTCTGAGAGCCGAATAGCATCGGACCGATATAATCCCATCACTCCGAGGACAGTTCACGGATGAGCTCGAAGAGGTATCCCTTCATCTCGGTCAGGGTGCGGAGGTCCATGCACTCGTCCGGAGTGTGTGCTCCGTGGATGGTGGGGCCGATGGCGATCGCCTCCATTCCGGGACACTTGTCCTTGATCGTACTGGATTCCAGACCGCCGTGGGTTATGGTGACTATCGGATTCCTTCCGAAATATTCTTTGTAGATCTCCACGGCCTTCTTCACAAGATGGCAGTCCTCGGACTCCCTCCATGCGGGGAATATCTCCGGTACAGGCACATCTGCACCCGCATTCTGGAATATCGCTCTGATCTTGGATACAAGTTCCCTGAGAACGACGATGTCGGAACTGCGGGGCTTGATTATGACCTTGCATGTGTCCTCCACAACCCCGATGTTGGAGGAGGTCTTCACACCGTACTCGTCGGTATCCATGGCACCGTTGGGACAGGTTAGGATCGCATCGAGATAATCGCCGGTATCCTGTGCAGACCAGGTATCCTGCGAATCGGATCCGACAAGGGACATTACGAATCCGGGTTCGTCCATGGTAAGGATGCAATCGCTGCTGTACTGTTCGAAGATGGGGCCGATATCATATCCTGCGGGAACGGAGAACACAACGGAAGAGGTCATGGGGATGACATTGGGTGCGGAACCTCCTGTGAAGGATGCTATCCTGACCCCTTTCAGTTTTTTCATAAATCCGGCGGCGAGGAGTATCGCATTGCCCCTCTTCTTGTCTATCTCGATGGCGGAGTGTCCTCCCCTGAGTCCTTCGATGTCCAATCTGTAGAACTTTCCCGAATCTTCCTTTCTGGAATATCCGAATGCTGCCTCGATGTCGGTGGATCCTGCGCTTCCGATGGTGATCTCGTTCACATCCTCGTTGTCGAGGTTGATGAGGTACTTTCCGGACACCCAGTTCTCCTTCATCCTGGCGGCACCGATGAGACCGATCTCCTCATCGACGGTGAACAGGCATTCCAGGTCCGCGGATGCCATTCCGGGATCGGTAAGGGCGCAGAGCATAAGTGCCAGACCTCCTCCGTCATCGGCTCCGAGGGTGGTGTTGCGTGCGTGCATCCATCCGTTCTCGATATAGACGTCGAGAGGGGAATTCACGAAATCGAAGGAATGTCCCGGTGTCACCGTGGCCACGATGTCGATGTGTCCCTGGAGGACTATGGTCTTTCCCGAAGTCCCCTTCCTGCGGATCAGGACATTGCCTGCCTCGTCGATCTCGTATTCGAGACCGTGGGCCTTGGCGAAATCCACAAGGTATTCCCTGATCCTGTCGAGATGTCTCGACGGGCGGGGCACCTGGGTGAGTTCGGTGAAATACTTCAGTTCGTCTGTTCCTTCGTAATCGGTCTTCCAGGACATCTTCACACTGAATCCGCATACACATACGGTATCAAATATTCGACGTACAATCAACATGCATGGACAATGCAGAATTCGAAAAGACCCTCTCCGAATACAAAGAGACCCTGGAAAGGTTATCCTCCGAGTCCAAGGAGATCGCCGAGAAACTCTGCATACTTCTCGAGGAACACGACGGCGATGCCGACGATGTCCGCTGGGCATGCCGTACCATGACCAACTCCGTCGATGATGTTCTCTCCGACGCTTCGAAGAGGCTCGGAAGGTTCAGGGCGGGAGACAAACCCGAACTGCCTTCGGTGCTCATGCTGGCCCTTCAGTGCTGTGAACGTCTCCATGATACCGCGGAGATGTGCAGGAACGGAAGGGAGAACGAGAGAAGGGATCTGAAAGGTCAGATCGAGTCCAACATCGGATATCTGGCACATCATCTTGCAGCAATGGACGAAGACGGTTATCTCCCCGAGGACATGCCTGCATTCGAATCCTTCCATGCAATGTCGAAGAAGGTACTTGCCGGAGAAGGTGTCCTTGAGGAACTCACCGCATTCATCTGCAGCGAGATGGATCCCCTTCACAAGTATCTGATCAAACTCCGTGAGAACAATTTCTGGGAACAGAGAGAAGTGTGAAGAAACTAGCGCTCCTTCCTACAGCAGTAGTTCGATGCAAAGATCGGACAGGTCAGGAGCGATACCTGTTGGTATTGTAATTGGCTCCTTTTCTATATAATGATTCGCTGAAACATGTGTAAAAACGTGTTGAAGAGGTTTTCTGCCCGATCTCAGAGAAGGGACAGGAGGATTGCAACGACGTCGATAGCGACGATTGCTGCGAGAAGACCTGCGAGCTTCATATTGTCTGCCATAGTCGAGGGATGAACTGCAATGGATATAAAGATGGCCCTAAGCAGGTTATATCGAGGGCTAAGGTGTTTTTATTCACATTACCAAATAATCTGAAAACTTGAAAATACCTTTTTATTCGCGAAAATCGGTTGGTGAACAAGGAGGACTACTATGGCATCAATCTCTTTTGAAACTGCTATGACTATAGATAATGAAGAACAGATGAAAATTATTCTCGATGCCATCGATGAAGCCGAATTGATGGGGCCGCTTCCAATAATGACTCCTGAAGAAACCGCTGCCAGACTTAAATCCGATGAGGAAAAAGTTCTGAAGATGTTTTCGAACTGAAATACCTAATAAACATGACGAACTTCATTAGAACTCGGACCGAGATTACAGATTATCCGAGAACGTCATCAAATCCCCTTTATACTCTACTCCGATAATCCCCACGGAGAACACAGATGTCCAATATCGCAATCGTACGCATCACCGAATACGAAGACGGGAGCGCCGCTTCCATAGCCAACGCATTCGCTGCCAAAGCGAAGGAGAACGGACACTCTGTTTCCGAGGTCACCACCATCTTCAGCAAGTCCTGCCACTGCGGAGGACACTGCTGCCAGAAAGGCGGAGAGGGCTGCGGCGACGAGGACTGCATATGCACCTTCGCCAAATCCGTCCCCGACCACGACGTGATCGTTTTCTCGTTCCCCGTCGATATGGGCTTCTCGGCCACCGCGCTCAACCGCATCCTGCACAAAGTCACCTTCAACTGCGAGAAGGCGAACGATCCTTCCGAGAAGAGGGTCTACGTGCTCGCAACCTCGGATGCCTTCGATGAGTTCGTTTTCAACGATGCGCTTTCCGTCATCAAGATGGAATGCAACCTGAAGAACTGGAAATATGCAGGCGAGCTTCTCATCCCCGGACTTCCCGACGCATGCATCGGTGCGGATCCCGTCAGTATCAGGAAGGCGGGAAGGCTTGCCGATACGATCTGATCAGAAATCTGTTATCGGTGCCTGCTTCCCGTCGAGGAATCTCTGAAGGACGTCCTCTTCGACAGTACTGCAGATGATCTCCGCGGCCTCGTTGCCTTTCTCGTTGTAGGCGATTAGGGCACCTTTTCCCATATACGGTGCGATACCGCGTTCCGATGCTGAATAATATGTGCTGATGACACAGAAATCGGTAAGCATTCCGGTCAGGAGAATGCAATCCGCTCCCAGATCCCTCAGGACCTTCTCCAGATCCGTGTTCTTGAAGCAGCTCATGTATCCCTTGTGGACCACGATGTCCGTATCACGGAAATCGATTCCCTGAAGCCATTCATCTCCGTCATCACCGGGATATGGTTCATGAGTCGGTCCGTCGAAATGGATGAAGATCACGGGAAGCCCGCGTTCACGGAACATCCCCATGTATCTGTTTATGCCCGTGACGGCGGAATCCCTGATAGACTCCCATTCTGGGTGCTTGAGGTAGAACTTCCTCTGGGGATCCACGACCACGCAGGCCATCCTGGTCCCGCGGATGTTGTCACGGAGCATGGAATGTTCACTCTTTCTTGGCGGGATGGCAGCCGTCGGGTCCGCAGACCATTCCGGCCTCGGAAGATTCCGTCTCCTCCTCGTCGTAAGCCCTCATGAGCCTCCTGCTCATGTCCCTGATGTCGATGGCTCCGGAGATGTAGGATTTCCTGTTGATGAGGAAGAAGGGTACCGCCTGGATTCCCATGCGCCTTGCCTCGTATTCATCTCTCAGGACATCCTCGGCGAAGGCCTCGCTGTTGAGGACGGAATCGATCTCCTCCTCGGTCAGACCCATCTCGAGACCTGCCATCTTGATCACTGCATGGTCGGCAAGTACCAGGTTCTCGCTGAAGAACGCCTTATACATGCGGACAACGAATTTGTTGCACAGGTCGTTGTTCTTGGACTGGATGTACTTTGCAAGCCTGAGACCATCGAAGGTGCTGGAGTTGCGTGCGGTGGCATAGTTGAAGTCGAGTCCCTCGGACCTTCCCATGGCACTGATGCTCTCGACCCTGTCACGGGCCATCTCGAGGGGCATCATGTAATGGTGTGCGAAACCCTCCACCATGTTGCGTTTGGGTTCCTTGGGTGCGTTGGGATTAAGACGGAACGCCTTGAACACGATCCTGGTCTCCTTGTCTATTCCAAGCTGCTCAAGTGCTTTGTGCAGCCTTGTCTCGGCAATCCAACAGAAAGGACAGGAAAAATCGGACCAGTATTCGATGATCATGGGTATCTGTGCACGGTATTCGCTTCTTCACTATATTATTTCACTCGTAACGTCAATTTTTGCCTTATCAATACATTAACGTACAATAAAGTACATTAGAGAATATATTTATACACGATTAGCATAGTAGGTTTCGATAAACATGTCCTACACCAACGTCATCGTCAAAACAGGCAGGGACCTTGTCAACTTCTTCTACAACGTTCCCGAGAACGTCTGCCCCCACATGGCAGAGGGAGAGGCCGTCAGCAAGATCGAGCTCAGCGTTTACGTTGACGGCATGATGTTCTTCTCCAGGGAGTTCAGGTTCACCGGCGGAGACCCGGTCAACACCTTCGGCAAGGTAGACATCCTCAACATCGGAGAAGGAGAGTACTCCTACAGGCTGAAAGAGACCGTGGTGAACATCTCCAGGGACAGTTTCGACAGGGAGATCGTAGGAACATCCGAGACCACTGGCACATTCATCATTGCAGAGAAGATCACCTCCTCGCCCTCCATCGGAACCGCGGTCACCGGTTCCATGGCAGGCACCTGCTGACGTTAATTTGGTTTACACTTTCTGTAAATTTTTATATCACACAAACCATCGTCGGAGCAATGATGAAGGACAGGCTCCGCGAACTGAACATCAAGCTGACGGAATTATCTGACTACGTCGGCATATCGCGTCCCACCCTTTACAAATACATTGAATCATACGACGGTGGGGACTTCGGAAGCATCCGCACCGAGGTCCTGGAACTGTTCAGGTACCTCGACACCCCTGGGATCAGGAAGGAGCAGGCACTCACATACATGATCTCCCTTTCCAACGGAAACTCCTCCGACGACAGGGACATCATAAGGAATTATCTCACCGACAGGAACGCATCCGATGAGAAGATCCAGCTGATGAAGAAACTGTCCGGTTCCACCTATCTCGACGAACTCATCCCCTATCTGAACAACTGCCTCGACATCCTTTCCAAGAGCACCGTCACCGAGGAGGAGCTCCACCAGGTGGTCGGGCTCGTCATCATGAAATCCAAGGTCACCAGGAACGTGCAGTTCACCGACGGTGAGATGGAAGAGGCCAAAACGGCACTCGGAGGAAAATACAATGACTGAGCACACCAACGAATCAAGGTCCCTGGTCATCTCCGACTTCAGGAACCTCGGTGTCTCGGACACCGAGAACAACGTGAAGGGACAGGCTGTCCTCAAACTGAACAGGTCCCTCGAGAAGAACAGACTCGGTGGAATAGTCACCATCCTCGGAGGCAATAACTCCGGCAAGAGCAACGTGCTCAGCGCACTCACCAAGGTAAGGAAAGGGGAGTTCGACGACAACGACCGCACTGATTTCGCAAAAGCCCCCCGCAATCCCTCCGTATCCTTCTCCATCACCGACGGAAGGTACGGCGAACTCGCCGCCCCGCAGATCGTACGCGGAAAGGAGAGATGCACCCTCAGGGGAAAGGTCAGCGAGGTGCTGCTCTACATTCTCAGACAAAAGGAATCCTTCGAACTCTACAGAGAGTTTATGACCCTCAGTCCCGAGCGTGCTGACGACATCGAGGGATACATGAACAACAACGATGCCTTCGCAAGGGGCAAGCCCTGCACCGACGATTCGAAGGCGTATTCATACATCCTCAGGCACCGTACCGACATCCAATGCGCAGATCTGGCACAGCTGACCGACGTGCTCGACAACGGACAATACGAATCGATGAAGGACAGGGAGATCACGCTCTCCGCCAAGGGAACCAGGATTGACGAGGTTGTGTTCATCGACGAGGAGGTCGGCTTCCTCGGAGACCTCATGGGCATGAAGCCCCAGTTCGTCAGGAAGGACCGTGTGGAGGAATTCCGCAGGAACCAGAAGGGACTGAAGACCATTGCCAAACTGGCCGCCAGCATCATGAGATCAGGAAAGGAGGATTCCGACCTCGACGTGAAGATTATTGACTTCGCGGGAGGAATTAAAGAAACCGTCACCGTTCCCGACGAGTTCTCCGCACGTTACGGATACAACCTTGGAACCAACGTCTACCAGTACAGCCGCAGGAAGATCTCCGACCAGGACTTCGAATGCTCCTCCGACAGGCGCGAGGGATTCATCCCCGGCCTGTTCGCAAGTCTCGGATACGATGTGGAAACCATCCTCTCCGAGAGCTATCTCGAATCCGCCAATACAATAAAGAAACTGGAGGATGAGGTCAATACAGAACTTGCCGAGATTTCGGACACGTTCAACAGACTCCTCAACTTCGGAAACAGACCCTATTCCATGAGCATGAGGATCGGAGACAGACGCATCAGCTTCTCACTCAGATGCGGAAACACACCACTCAGGATCGACCACCAGTCCGAGGGATTCAGATGGATCTTCGAGTTCTTCCTGAACTTCCTGCTCTCCAAGAAATTCGTGGCAGGGGACATCATAGTGGTGGATGAATACGGAGGACTTCTCAACCCCGGAACCGTGAGGGAACTCACCCGCACACTCCGCGAATTCGGAAAGAACAATGGCCTGACATTCGTTCTTGCCACCCAGAACCCCATGGCAGTGGACATATCCCGTCTTGAAGAAGTCAGGATCGTCGCTCCCAGGGAGGACGGTTCTGCCGTGATCCTCAACGATTTCACGGAGTTCTTCGGTGACAGCACCGATGCGGTCAAACCGGTGACGGACTGTCTGACGGTAGGCCGCGGATACCTTAGGGGCGGAAAATATTCCACAGTATTCGTCGGTTCCGATTACGATTACTTCCTTCTCAATGCGATGAACAGGATCCTCGGAACGGATGTCGATGTCATTCCCGTGAACGGAGATGCGGATGACGAGGAACTCGCCAAGGTCCTGCTGGAGATGGAACATTCTCCCATTCTCCTTTCCGATAAGGATGAGGGATTCGTATCCAAGATGAAGGATCTCGGCGTCACCGTGGTGTCCGCCAGGGAATTCGGAAAGACCGGATTGGAGGACCTCCTGTCCGATGAGGACATGTGTAAAGTCGTGTCAAGGGACGGAAATTTCGATGAAAAGTCGACGATTGCCGACAATTTGACAGAAAAAGGCATTTCCGAGACAACTTCTGCCGATTTCAAGGAATTCATTGATTACATTTCGATGTGAAAACCCCTTGTTCAAACCATTTTCTCCGCTTTTTTTCATTGTTCTATTATCAGGTTATTGTAAAAATTCTGTAAAATTCATTGTAAGGTTTTGTAAATTCACTTTACAAATTTTGTAAAGATATTTATACTGAGTCTGCTATTGGTACTTCAACAAAGCAAAGGTGTATCAAATGAGCACAAAAATCGGAACCCCGGAATGGATCGACAACCAGGTAAAGGCAAGCCTCGACAACCGCGCAAACCAGCTGAACCCCAACAACATCAGGTTCTCTCCCAAACCCGCAAACGAGTGCATGAAACAGAGCGAGATCGCATTCGAGTACGGACTCCTCGCCGCAGGACTTGCAGCGACCATCGCCATCGCAGGTGCTGTAGCATGGGGATACAAGAAGTTCGGAGCAAAGAAGAAGGAAGAGGAGAAGCCCGTAGAGGTAATCGAGGAGATCGAGATCACTCCCCTCAACAAAGAGGAGACCGTAGGGGAGTGCGCCTGATGGCAGGAAACCTCGGATTCCTGTGCAGAAGCTTCGGTGGTGGGGCATTCAGTGCGATCGGCGGAATCATCGTAACCCTCGCTGCACCCTATGTGATCAATTCCATCAAGAACAGGATGGAAGCAATTAGAGAGGAACAGAAATCCGTCGAGACTGTGGATCCCGACCTCTGCTGAACGGAGATGGCATCATGGATGAGAAAAGGATCAACGAACAGATGAAGGAACTTGCCGACAAGATCGGATACAAATACAAAGATCTGGCACATCTGAAAGAAGCAATGAATGTCACCAAGGTCGGCAACACCAGCGAGCCCGAATACAGATGCAGCAGACTAGCTCTCGTAGGCGATGCGGTCCTGAAGACCGTCATCTCGGACATGCTTTACGAGAAAGGGTATTCCCGCGGAAACATCACCATGAAGAAGGCGACCATGGAGAACAACCAGGTTTTCCAGAAGATCTCCGCCCGCCTCGATATCTACAGATATGCATACAACGAGGAATACTTCTTCGACGATGCTCCGGATGAGAAAAGACTCCCCAGCGGAAAACATGATGTCTATGTCGAAGCTATAACAGGCGCCGTCTTCCATGACCTCGGATACAGAAAATGTTGCAAATGGGTCAGGGAAACCATCATACCTTTACTTCTCTGCTAAATAGCATATGAACGATAACCTCCCTATGAACACTGCAGACGATGGAAAGAACACGAAGATACTGTTTGTCAATGCATGTGTCCATAGGGAGACCTCCAGGACCGACCGCCTCGCAAGGGAACTGATATCCCGTTTCCCGAATGCAGATGTGGAGGAACTGATCCTCGAAGATTCCGGGATCGGACCCATCGACGGAAAAACCCTCGACATGAGGAACAAATCGGTCTCCGACAATGATTTCTCAAACCCTCATTTCAATTATGCCAGACAGCTGATTTCCGCCGACATCGTGGTGTTCGCATCCCCCTTCTGGGAATCGATGTTCAACACATTCATGAAGGCTTACCTGGAGAATGTCAGTGTTCCCGGACTTGTTTTCTCATACAACGAACACGGTGTCCCCGTTGGAAACGCCAAAGGGAAACTGTACTACGTCACCACCCGTGGAGGTCCCGTCACCGATGAGAACGACCCCGGATGCATGGTGATGAAGACCCTCGCCTTCATGTTCGGTTTCAAGGATTTCAGGATCCTCTCCGCATCCGCCCTCGACATTATAGGCAATGATCCCGAACAGATTCTGCAGGAATCCATCTCAAAGATCGGTTCGATTTTGTGAGCCAAATTGTCGGCATATGCCGATTACGTGCCGATTTATACAATAAATCGGATGTTCCAGACATTATCAGAGGTTCAACCATGAACGGAAACCAGAAACGTGTATTGGCAATCCACGACATCTCCTGTGTCGGAAAATGCTCCCTGACCGTCGCACTCCCTATCATCTCCGCGACCGGAATCGAGGTCCCCTCCCTTCCCACCGCGGTCCTGTCCACCCACACCGGCGGATTCACCGGATTCACCTACCGCGACCTCACCGAGGACATGATCCCCATCCTCGACCACTGGAACTCCCTTGACCTCCAGTTCGAGGGAATCTACACCGGATTCCTCGGATCCTTCGAGCAGATCGACATCGTCTGCAGGATCTGCGACGAGGTCGGAAAGAACGCCACCATCTTCGTCGACCCCGTCATGGCCGATAACGGAAAGCTCTACGGCATCTTCCCCGACAACTTCCCCCAGGGAATGAAGAAGCTCTGCTCCAAGGCGGATGTCATCCTCCCCAACGTCACCGAGGCAGTGCTCATGCTCGAGGAGGAGTATGTGGAAGGACCTTACACCAAGGATTACGTCGAGGGACTTCTGAAGAGGCTTGCGGCCATCGGACCCAGGAAGGTCGTCCTCACCGGAATCTACTTCGAGGAGAACAGGCTCGGAGCCGCAGCTTACGATGCGGAGACCGGGGAGATCTCCTACTTCTTCGCAGATAAGATCCCCGGATACTACCACGGAACCGGCGACGTGTTCAGCTCCGCTGCAGTAGCGGCACTCATGAACGGCCTCCCCCTCTCCAAGGCTATCGAGATCGCCGTCGACTTCACCCAGAGGAGCATCGTCAGGACCTATGAGGCGAAATCCGACATCAGGTACGGAGTCAACTTCGAGGCCGGCATCCCCAAGCTCCTAAAGGACATGGGTCTCTGAAACCTTATCATGCGGGGACACTGTTCCCCGCGATCACCTTTTTTCAATTGCAAAAATATGTTCAATTTTTGACGAATTATGAACATTTCTTCAAATATGTTCATTTTTTAACCTAAAAATTGATATATTCATATTCTGAACCGCATTTGCCGAAAAACTCGGTGCAAACTAGGTTCCGCCCCGACCGAGAGTCGCGAATCAAGGAAGGGGAAAAGGCTGCAGGTGTCCGGAACACGGCAGCCAGGAGGTATAAAGAAAGGAAGCGAAAATATGACGTTCATCAAATACCAGCACGTCCAGCATATCGACTCGGACGAATCCGAAGGACTGCTAGACGGAACATGCTACATATTCCCCAAACTCGACGGTTCCAACTGCGGAGCATATACCGAAGAGGGACAGATAAGATTCATGAGCAGGAACTGCGTCCTCGACGATCAGCATCCTTTTTCGAAATACGTCCTGTCCCATGAGAACATTATCAGACTTCTGAAGGATCATCCTGAGCTGAGACTCTACGGAGAATGGATGAAACCCCACATCATCAGGAGCTACACCCCGGATACATGGGACAACTGGTTCGTGTTCGATGTCTGCGTCGACGGACTCTGCTTCTCCGCCGACATCGGGGACACCCACCTGGAAAGCAACGGGGTCTACCACCTCCCCTATGACATCTACTCCGTACTGCTCGACCATTACGGGATCGCATACATCCCCGTACTCAGGGTGATCGACCGCCCCTGCATCGGTCAGCTGAAGAAATGTGCCGACGAGGAGAACACCTGGCACATCACGGAAGGACAGGGATGCGGCGAGGGGATCGTGATCAAGAGGTACGATTTCCTCAACAAGTACGGAAGACCTGCCTGGGCCAAGGTGCTCAACACAGCGTTCTTCCAGAAGAAGAACCTGCTATGCCGCAGGAACTACGACGAGATGGAACTGGAGGAGAAGATAGTCGACAAGTACGTCACCCAGGACCTCGTGAACAAGGAATACCTGAAGATAGCCGTCGACGAGGGAGCGAGGGTGCACTCCGCCAGGCTCCTCGGGATCATGTGGAAGACCTTCCTGGAGGAATACCTCTGGGACATCCTGAAGAAGTTCCACGACCCAGTCATCGACTTCAGGAAACTCAGGAAGGCATGCGACCGCAAGGTGAAGGAGAACAAACCTGAACTGTTCGGAGGAACGGTACCTGCCGATACCGAGGAACCGGATCCCCCTGAAACACCGAAGGTCGGTCCGGATTACGAATCCGATATCCTCACGATAGAATTTACTGAGGAAGAGGAACAGCGTCTGAAACAGTTCGCCGAATCCAGGAACATGACGCCGGGGGAATTGCTTGAAGAGCTTGCCAAGGGATTCCTGAAGGAAGTCGTGGACATATACAACATGAAAGGCAAAACAGCCGCTCTCGAAAGATTCCACGAACTGGTAGGTGGCGAACTACCACAGGAAATGAAAGATGAATGACCGATGGGATCGGGTGCTGTACACCCGATTCCATTATGGAATGGTGCCGAACAATGAATGAAGAACTCCCCCAGATTGGTTCCAAAGAAGGCAAGGAACTGGTGGTGCCAGAAATCATCTTCCATGAACTGCTACTAGATATGGAACTCCAAGAGAACTACAGCAGATCTCTTGCAGATGGTGGAACTGTGGAGGTCAAGGAATTCCTTAGTTCCCTCCGCAAACAGATGTGCTGATAAACAATACGAGGGCGTAGAACTCTGCCAGAGACAGGTCATGCTGTGAACATACCCAAACGGGCCAACACCGGGCAGATATCTCCTGAAGAAACAAGGAGGTATTCTCCCCAGTAAAGTTTAAGATATCCACGCTTGAAATCTGCATCGAAATTGCGAATCATCTCCTCCTCCCCTATTTCATACGGGAACGGAATACCGTCGAATTTTCCCTCCCTGATGTTGGAAATGCATTCCTCACAGGGAGTGTCGATCACAACCACAATATGCTCGCGCTCACGGATAATGTCCCTCAATCCGAGACTGTGGAAGCCCCTACCGGTGAATTCAACGATGCAATCCTCATTGTTTTCCACATCCTGGAACAATCTTTCCCAAGCCTGTTTCTCCCCCTCCGTGGTGCCGTCGCCATACTTCCTGCGATAATCATCGATCCGGATAACGACATATTTAGGCAATGCCTTGGAAAGAAGAGTAGTGTAGTAGGTCTTTCCCGAATTGGTATTGCCAAGAACCAGTATAATCATAATATCAGATCTCCCGCCTCATAATTCGATAGATGCTTTCCAAATCAACAGGATGCATATCTTTGCAACTAATCCCTTAAGGTGCATGAAGTCTGCAACCTCTTTTGACGAATTCTTCCCCTGCTTTCAGCTCTGCGGAAAAATCCTTCAGTGGTTCAGGACCACGGGCATCAGCTTCATCAATCGCATCAAGCATACGCTGAACCTCATCATCCGAGGTGATTACCAGATTCCGGTCAAATGATATCGTTGACACGATTAATCCTCCGATGATCGGAAATCTTGCGAGGATTTAATGATGATTCCCAGTAATCAAAAAATAGGTCCAAATTCATTCAAATGATGCACATATCCGGATTATGATTTTTTTCCACCATCCGAGTATGGCGTCAACAGTGATTGCTGAATAATATACCGAATAATATACTCAAAAGAATTTTATTCGTCCCAAACAGGGGGCGCGGCAGAGGGATGTGGCTGTCAGGCGACCAAACTCTGCCACATATCTTTTAGAACTCAAGTTAACCGATTATCAGACATTTCGAAACGTTCGTATCATCATATCATGCGTGATATCACATCGACGAAGAATTCCCTACTCCAGACCGATAAGGGCCTCTCATCCCTAATGAACGGAACGACATCGGTCTTCGCAGTTTCGAAATCGATCTCATCCATCTTCCTCAGCAGCATGTCCTTCACATCCGCCAAAGTCAGAGCATCACCATCCTCCACCGTGCCAATCTGAATCAATCTGTTCCTGAGACTCTCCAGATTTAGCGAGATGTTCCTGGAGACATAGAATACCAAATCGTAGAGATCGCGCCCCTTGAAACGATGTCCCCAGTTCCTGCATAAGATCGCATGGACCTTGCCTGCGTACAGGGAACCAGTATCGAACATAGAAATCTCACAGGGATATGGAGAAAGCAGGAACCTCTTCTCATAACCCGCTCCTGCAGGAGGATCAGTGTCAATCTCGAACTTCACCTTAATACGGTCGGTCGGATAGATCCTGGAGATCTTCTCATCGGGACATATGTCGATTAGCAATGCCTTCGTGTTCCCCTTGACGAACGCGGATTCCATCTTCGATTTGAAACTCTTGTTCTTGATACCTACATCCACACTGATGCCCAGACGGTCGAAACTGCTCTGCAGGGATTCGATATAGTTAGAGAGATCGAACTTATCTGAAACCTCCCTCAGAGAGAAATCAAGGTCCTCAGAATATCTGTCGAGCCCGTGGAACAGACGCAAGGCGGTACCTCCGTAGAACGAGGCCTCGTTGAAGAATCCGGAGGAACTCAGAGCGTAGAGGGTGATCTCCTGCATGACCTCGCGGAGACTGTTCTGTATCTCCAGCTGGGTATCCTGCGGACGTCCTGCCATCATAGTCTTCAGTATGTTCTCCATCAAACCACCTCCAAGTAACATGCCAACCTGCGGACGTTGCTGCAACGGTACAATTCCGATAGAGTGGAAATATCGTTACGGTGCAGCTCATCGAAGAGGTCCTCGTCGATACGGAGATCGTCAAACAAAGTAGCTTCCATCGGAATCTCCTTAGGAATCGGTCTGATTGAGTACAACTTGTCACACAATGCCTTCTCGGGAGTGGCAATCCATGTTGCGTAGTAGCCGTCGTCGAGTTTCACAATCCCCTCGGAGAACACCGCTGCCGGCACATCTCTGTAGGAATACCTTCCGAAGCTGTTCTTGAACATCTTCGTACGGTTCTTGCCACAGGTGGCGGATGTGTATTCAAACACCGTTTCAGGAATCAAGCCATAATGATACAGTGCATAATCGAATGACAGGTATGACGGTCCGTATATCGCAGAGGCAAGTGCCTGACCAGGTACTGAGGAATCATCCTCGTATAGTCCTCTCTTCAGATAGATAAAATCGCCCTTATCCACCAGCTTCTGCAGTCTGCAACGGGGACTGCTGTAATCCCCAAGGGTGTCAAGAATCATCCCCGTTGTCCGTAACATATTTTCCACCAATAAATATAGAATTAATATATTTTCTGGTGGAATTTTTATTTCCTGCCTCACGGACCCAGCATCGTGATGGGTACCACATACACACCGTCCTCACGCCTGTATGCCGCGGAGGACATGCCACAGATCACCGCGAGGAACTCCGGGGGTCTACCGTTAGGGTCGTCGCGGATGAATGAGTCAATCTTCTTCAAATTCTCTGCCCCCTCATCTATGGCTCCCGCACCCAGTTTTATCTCGAACGCACCCCATCTACCGTCCGGCATCTGTACGATTGCATCGATCTCTCTCCCCTTTCCGTCACGGTAATGGTAAAGTTCGCCACCGTTGGCATACGAATAGATCTGCAGATCCCTTTCGCACAATGCCTCGAACATGAAACCGAACGTGTTCAGGTCGTCCAACAGCATGTCCTTGGTGAATCCCAATGCCGAGATGGCGAGTGCAGGGTCGGTGAGGTGCCTTTTGGGAGTCTTTCCCACACGTACGGATGACCTCAGGTTGGGATTGAACGCCGCCTGGTTCTCGACCAGGCACATCCTGTCCAACACGGAAAGATATCCGCCGACGGTGTCTTCCGTGATAACGTCGTCATCGAACTCCTTCATATCCCTAATCATCACGGACCTGCTTGCAAGAGTGGATTCGTTACGTGCAAGGGACCTCAGTACACGCATCATCCTTGCTGGATCCTTACTGCGGTCCACGGCCAGAAGATCTTCATAACAAATCTGCCTGGCATATACAGACATCGCCTTTGCGGCCTGTGAAGCAGTTAGTCCAAGATTACCAGGCCACCCGCCCCTGATTGTCAAATCCACAAGGGCATCCAGCGAGATGTCCCTTATCTCCGTGTTGGAGAACGTTCCGTCGAACAGACCTTTCAGTGATACTGCTCCATCTGAATCCTTGGATTCGAATAGTGACATCGTCCTCATCTGGATGGGGGCTATCCTGCCCAGTCCGCTATGAAACGGTCTCGAATCATCCTTGGGGGTGGATGATCCTGAAAGAACGTACATACCCTTGCAACCAGCCTCGTCGACCTTGTTGCGTACAGCATCCCATACTGCAGGGAGAAGCTGCCATTCATCAATGAGGCGCGGATACTCTCCGTTCATGGCATAGCTAAGATCCACCTTGGCCAACCTCAGGTTGTGGTAATCGCCATCAGGCAGGTCAAGCTGGTAGAAACTGTTGCAATGGTGCTTGGAGGTCCAGGTCTTTCCGCAGCATTTGGGGCCTTTCATGTGAACGGCCCCTGCGATAGCAATGGTATCTTCGACGATTCCATCTACCAGTCTCGGGAGGTATCTGTCATTCTCCATCATTATATAGGAATGTGCCTGTTTATATAATAAGGTAATTTTCACCGATTTCACAAGGTGATTTTCACCATTCATGTAAGGTTATTTTCACCAACATCGCAAGGTGATTTTCACCGATTTTCGAAATAATTCATTGACGGCACCTCTGCGATAATGTCACGGACCCAGGAGGTACAGCCACGGGTTTCTTCGATAAGATTGCCTGCTCCTTCCTTCTTTATATATCTTGACAATGCAGCCATGAACTCTGGGTCGCAGTTGTTCCTTCCCCTGGCCTTCACGGCCTGGACTATGAACGCCGAGCGGTCTGATGCAGGAAAGTCGCGAGACGACCTGTGCCTGAATTCTACGACAGTACCGTCGAAATCATAGGAATGATTCGGTCCGTCGGAGTAGTATGTGTGCTTAGCGGGAACCTGGGTTGAAAGACCCAGTATATTGAGACAGATATCTCCGGCAGGCAGAACGCGCCATCCGTTCATGCGGGATACCGCATCGACCAGATCCTGTATCCTGTATGGAACATAATCATTGATGATCGGATTGAACCTCGGCTTGTGATAGATTCCGCGGATTATCCTCCTGATCTTTCCTGATGCGCAGGCTCTGGAAAGCCGGGTCTTTACGGAATCATGGGATGAACCTCCGGCAGGTATGTCCGAAATACAGAACACTGCGCCATCCTTTATTTCGGACAGGAACCTGTTGACGGGGTCGTCCCTCATAACCTTCTCCATTTGTTCAGACGGTTGTTGCCCTCGTTTGCCAGGTAACCGTTGGATTTCAGCTTGGAGATTATCTTGCTGACAGCGGGAACGGTGATTCCGAATTTATCGGAAACCTGTCCGACCTTTGCATGTTCATTCTGTCCGAGGTATTCCAGGATTGCCATATCCCTTGCGTTCAGAAGTCCCTCGTCCGCCTTCTTGTACATGCGTGACCTGACACGATCGGGCACGAACGAGAACGGCAGCGTGACGGTGATGATGTTATCACCCATGATAATGGCCTGACGCCCGTACCTTTCCACAATCTTCCTGATCCCATGTCCGCTCTGTTCGGAATAATCAGCAAGGATGAACATGTCGAAAAGGGATTTGTTCACGGGCATGCTCTTTCCGGAATAAAATTCCTCAAGGGACAGCATGAACGGGATTGCACCGTAGGACTGTATCTCGATCCTGTCATCGAATATGAATACCGACGGAGGGATCATGGTTTTCCAGTCATTATGCACGCAGGCATTTACCCAGGCCTCCCTGAAGGCTTCCATGTCGAAGAGGTCCGTCTCCTCCCTCCTGCCGTCCTTCAGGACCACTGCGGTGGACTGATAGGACATGATATGGTCGAGGACCAGTCCCACGCTTGTCATCATCGATCTCCTACCGAAATCGGTCCTGTGCGAGAGTGCTCCCTTGTCAGTTCCCTCAAACACCACCACTTGCAATGGAATGTCGTTCTGGTCGGACAGGAGATATGCCAGCATGTTGAATCTTCCATCCGAGCACATCATTCCGTGACTGTCGAGGTAACCTCTGTCGGAACGGACATGGACATTCCTCGTCTCCATATAACGTGTCATGGCGGAGAAGGTCAGATCCTGGACCGGGGAGACCAGCATCCGGGGGATGTCGGTGCCTTTCGAAAGCAGCATCCTGGTGAGCATCTCGGGAGTCATGGATACGTTGGAAGTGACGTTCCTGATGTAGTACTTCTCATTGAACGAATAGGCAGAGGCATATCCGCTGCAGAATATGGAAACATAATCCAGACCGTCTTCGGTTCTGTACACCTTTATCTCCGGAAGGACCTTCGGCAGGACGAAGCTGTCAATACGGTTGCGGATCTTCTCGATCGTATCGTTACCGATGTCCATACCGAGGACCTCGCCGTGATCATCAACCCCGATATAGACGGTTCCCGCATTGTGCTTGTTCAACATCGCGGTAAGACCCAGGATCCCCTTGTCAAGCTGTCCCATGCTCTTCTTGAATTCCACTGTTTCACTTTCACGACCGAGATTTACCATCCGACCACCGATTGAATGAGGTTAATCACTATACTGAATAATATACCTAATAATATACTTAATGATATACCTAATAATATACCAACAACATACTTAATAATCTACTCAATAGAACCATTATGGCAGAATTTGCAGATACCCAGTGCAGAGAAACATAGATGTTCTTCAATAATCCACTGGAAAAAGAAAAGCATCGTTCTTGATACCTGCATCCCCCGATCATGATTTAGACAGAAAGAAGTTCAGGCACCGGTACCGAAGTACTCGTCGATGTCCAGAACAGTGTTATCGAGACTCTGCCACTGCAGAGCGGGTTTCCTCAAGACTCTGAACCTCCTTGCAATAGGTCCCACTACCAAACGGATATCTTCTACAGACACTAACTCCTTCTTTTCAGTCTGCGGATTCGGAGCAAACAGAATCTATCGAATTTCATTGATACTTATAAACTAAGCATATAAAAATTGCAAATCCGCGAATTTTATATGCTTCAATATATAAAATGAATTTTTTGATAGATCTGATACATCAAGTGCTGATAACCTTCATCACGGTCTCGAACGAGATCCCCGTCTCCCTCGAGATGGTCAGGGCGTTCTGCCCTCTTCCGAACCTCTCGAGGATCTCCGCGCTAACAGGGTCAGCATCCGTCATGCCCTTCTCGGCCCTGGAAGTCCTTCCGTTCCCCATGCCGGTGATCCTTCCGTCGGACCTCGCCATCCTCACCCGGCAGATCGGACAGACTGCATCCCTGTCGCTCATGATTCGTCAATGTCTACAATGAACTGTACGATGGCGCATACGGACCAGATTATGATTGATCGTCTGAGTCTGAACCATTACTCACATGACTGCTTCAATACAGGAGATTGTCGTCACAATCGTTTCAACTGACACAGGTCGATCCTTAAAGAACCATAATCATCTGATTGAGGTCCTTGTCGGCATTCTTCTTCACGTAATGGAAACCATACTCTTCGTAATATCCGATGAGTTTGTCCATACAGTCTATCCTTAGAAGTCTGCAACCCACGAGATCGTAGGCTTCCCTTACTTTCAGAAGAGCTTCATCAATGAGGGTTTTTCCAAAGCCTTTGTAGCCTTCTGCCCTGGAGAGCTGCCCGAGAAGATATGCCTGAGCGATATTGTCTTCCGACCTGTTCATCTTCTTCAGCAGATTCTTGGACAAGCCACAGTCATCAGGAATCTCAAGACATCTTACACCTAAGGAAAAGAACCCGATGATTTTCATATCGTCTGGATTTATTGCGATGTACGTCCTACACTCGCCTTTCTTCTCCATAGTGATAGATTTCTTAGAAAGGAAATCATCAACAGATGATTTGTAAACGGATTCGTAATCCGCAAACATCCGGTTGAGAAGTTCCTCTCCGTAATCCGAAATCATCGTAGATAACTTCAGAATAACGTAACCCGTCACTGCCAGGCTTCCTTGATCTTCCTGATAATCTCGGGATCGGTACAGACTCCCTGAGTGGGGCCGGGTATGTATGGACCGTATTTCTCGTAATCCTCGAAAGCTTTAGCTAAGTTTGCCGCAGCTTCGGGCGTATCGATGACCATGGTCTCATAGAATGATTTCGTTGCCATGTCTATACCTCCATATCATCGATGGAGACTGAATATAAAAAAGGTGGCACATCGGAGCCCATATTCCACGATTCAACCGGTGAGGACCTTCATCACGGTCTCGAACGAGACTCCCGTCTCCCTAGAGATGGTCAGGGCGTTCTGCCCCCTTCCGAACCTCTCGAGGATCTCCGCGCTGACGGGGTCGGCGTCAGCCATACCCTTCCCGGCCCTGGATGACCTTCCGTTCCCTCTATCGATGATCCTTCCGTCGGACCTGGCCATCCTCACCCGGCAGATCGGACATACCGCATCCCTGTCGCTCATGAAGTGGGCTGCGTAACCGCATCCGCATGCGTAGGGGGATGTGGCGCACCTCCACGATGAGGAGGAGCACCTGGGACATTCATTCGGTACGGGTCTGTCGCACCTGAACTCCCTCAGGTTCCCGCACGAACCGCAGGACCACAGCATGTTGCCACAATCCCATAGCTTGGATTTGCATTTCGGGCAGTGCTCCGGATGTTCCACCCTTGTCGTCCATATGTGGCCGCATCTGCGGCAATAGTTCTTCCTTCTCCCATCTGCAACCATGTCAGCACGCTCCCGGATCGAGGTATTCCTGCTTCCCGTCGAGGAACCTCTCCACAGTATCCACAGAGACGATGTTCAGCATCCTCTCCGCGGCATCGTCGATGCCTTCCCCGTAGGCTATCACGGCACCTTCCGCCAGACAGGGGAAGATGTCCCTCTCGGATGCGGAGAAGTAGGTTCCGATGACGCACATCTCGGTGTACATGCCGGCGATAAGCACGCAGTCGGTACCATCTTCCTTGAGTATGTCCCCGAGTTCCGTTCCCCTGAAGGCGCTCATGCCGGTCTTGCGGACCACGGTATCCTCCGGCAGGCACCTCAGTCCCTCCAGCCATCCGTCGCCGTCGTCACCCTTGTAGAGGCCGTGTCCCTCCCCGTCGGTGGCGATGAAGATCACGGGCCTTCCGTGTGAACGGAACATCTCCGCGAGAGTGTTGACCTTCCCTACGGCGGAGTCGCGGATGACGTCCCAGTCATCCCTTTCCATGGAGAACTTGCGCTGCATGTCCACGACCAGCAGGGCCATCCTGCTTCCCCATATCGTGTCGAGGATCACAGCAGGCACCTCCTCCTGTAGATGACGGTGGCGATCGCGAGACCTATCATGATGACGATCATGGCACCCACCACGTAGGGCATGGTCTCGGCCTCGAAGCTCCTCTTCAGGTCGTCCTCCTTCTCGATGACCTGGTGGTCGGCGTTCCATCCGCCGGCTACGTCGTAGTTGGCGTAGAGCACCGCTTCGGATGACAGTCCGCAGGCCTCGTAGCCTTCCGGCTGGGTGCAGTATGCGATGATCTCGGTCAGCATCGCATTGCTTCCGAAACAGTCCTTTCCGAGGACCTTCAGGGGTTTTCCGAGGGTCACGGAGACCAGGTTCTGGCAGTCGTTGAACGCGTTGTGACCTACGGTCTCGATATTGGATAGGTTGATGTCCGTGAGCACGTCGCATCTGTAGAAGGCGTTCGCCTCGATCACCCTGACGGAGTCGGGGATGATGACCCCGTCCAGGGCGTTGCAGTATCCGAAACAGCGTTCGGGAATGGTCTCCAGACCGTTGCTTAGGGTGACGTCGGCAAGTGCGGAGCAGTCGTAGAACGCTCCTCCGCGTATGTCGGTGACACTGTTGGGAAGGTAGAGGGAGCGGATCATCTGGCAGTCCCTGAAGGCTTCAAATCCTATGAAACGGGTTCCGTCGGGGACCATCGTCGTGGAGCTCCTGAACTTGAGGCAGGCCCTGAAGCACTCATCGGCGAGGACCTTCACGGAGGGGGCGGAGCCCCAGGCGAGCTCCTCCAGCGAGGAGCAGTAGCTGAAGGCACGGGTCTGGACCTCCCTGACGGTGTCAGGGATGCGGACGTGTGTTATGGCGGATTCTTCGAATGCATTGCATCCGATGATGGTCACGGGATATTCGGTACCGTTGACGTTGATGTACGAGGGGATGTCCACCTCGGCACCCTTCACCCACTTCACGATGATCACCTGTTCGTCGACCAGACAGTACTGGAGGGAGAACCCTCCCCTGCTGTAGGTTCCGATGTTCACTATGCCGTAAGGGGTGGATGACCATCCGGAGGTCTTGTCCGAGTAATATACCGAGACATATGCAGGGGCTTCGTCCGTGAACACAGGCAGATCTCCGAGGAAGTAGACCTCCTTCACCTGGATATTGTAGAGTGAGGTCCAGTCGAAGTTCCTGACGGATGCGGGCACGACGATCGCGGAGGCGTTAAGCACACCGGAAAATGCATCAGGACCGATGGTCCAGAGCTCGTATCCCTCGAGGGAGGAGGGGACCATGAGTACCTCCCCGTGGCAGTCGATGTCCATCCTGTCCAGATCGGAATGGTACGGAGTACCTTCCTTGCTGTATGTGGTGTACTTCACATCGCCGTAGGGGCAGTAGTCCCTGTCATCGGTCTGGGAACTGCGGGGACCGGAGGTACCGGTGAAGTAGTACAGGAGGGAGGAGGCCTCGAAGGTGACGGTTCCTTCGGAATATGAGCAGGGCACGGAGGTCAGGACGCCGGTGTTGGGATTGGCGCTCCATACCATGGGGGAGACAGTTTCATCATACTCGTAGGGAACGGTGACCCTCACCCTGATGTCCCGGGAGGCAGGATCGGTGACCGATTTGCCGTCGATCTTCATGGTGACGGTGTAGGAGCTGTCCCAGTTCACGTTCTTCAGGGAGGAGTTGATCCTGACGGAGGAGGTGGGACCCTTGGATGTGGAGAACTCGACGGTTCCGTCGGATATGCCGTTGAGGGTTCCGGACCTCAGCCCCATCTCCCTGGCGAGGTCGCCGAGTTTCACGGAGATCCTTCCCCTGTGGAGCTCGACCGAGATGAAGGCATCATCGCCCAGGGCGGAACCGAGCTTGGAGATCTCCGATCTGCCGAGGAGGACCGTCTTCCCGTCGGCGAATCCAGAGATGTCTGCCACAAGGTAATCGCTGCCGTTGTGTTCGAGATACTGGATGTCGGAGGGTTCCAGTTCCACGGTGACCGTGGTCCTGGACTCGTCCGTGTAGGCATAGGTTCCGGCGACCTTCCTCGCGTAAAGGGTCGTGTCGCCGGTGAACATGAAGGAGGTTCCGACCTCCTGGGTCATCGAGGGACCCCTGTAGAACCTCAGGAGGTTCCCTCCGACGGAGGCCGTCATCATGTCCTCGGTGAGGAATCCTCCGTAGGTTATGTCGTAGGTCAGGTCGGAGGAACCTTCGACATGGACGGTCAATGTGTAGGGATGTGCCTTGTAGGTGTACGCGGCGAAGACCACCTTGGAGGATGTTACGTTCGAGAGGTCGGCGAGGAGTCCCTCGTCCATCTTGGTGCTCGAGTATAGGGCGACAGCCCAGCCGGCGAAGGTGTAGACCTTGTCGACGGTCTCGGGCCTGTCGGGACCTTCGGGAAGATCTGATACGGGATCGCCGTATTTCACGGATCTGCGGCACACCTCGTTACCATCGCTATCAAGGAATAATATCGTGTAGAGACTGGATTCCGAGGTGAACAACGGATAGACATCCATGTCCGAACTGATAAAGCTCAGATCTACCGGAGTCACGCCGTCAGCAGACCATCCTGCAAACTTGAAGGTCTCGGAAACAGTGGACTTCTTGGATGGGATTATACTGCAGCTAGAGGAGGATCCGTGTCCGACACCCTCTGCATAGATCAGTCCTCCGTTTTCGTCATGGTACGAGACGGTATGGCCGGAATCGGTCTTTTCCACATAGGTTCCTTTGAAAACGGTATCCCTATTGAGGAGGGCGGAGGTGTCGCCCCATCCCGCAAATATGTAGCCATCCCTCTCGGGGGCCTCGGGAACATCGCTCACGCTATTGTTGTAACTGGACTTGATGGTCGCAATCACCTCGCCGTCGATCTCGAATGTTGCGTTGACATATCTGGATTTGACCTGTTCCTTCACAAGATCAGGATTGCTCACATCCGGAAGGGTCGTGAGTACGTTCTGCTCCTCCCCCTCACCTTCGGAATAGTTAATGGAGATTATGTACACGATACCTGCATACTTGTAAACGGCGGGATCGTAATATCCCAGGGTCCAGCTGTTATAGCTCCACTTATCATCAAGGTAGATGTACTGGGACCAGTACATGTAGCTGTTCTCTCCGATCTTGGTGTCACCTTTTATTCCGAAAAAAGAGGTGATCCAATACTGCAGGTCGTTTCCGTTCGAGTCCACGTTTATCGTATAATCCGATTCGAATCCGTTGGACTCCATGGCATTCTTGACCACTTCTCCCATGTTGCATCCGTGGCCCTTGATCCAGAATCCGTTGATCCTGTCCTCGGTGGTGAATGCTTCCTGTACAAGGGGGCTGGGATCATCATAGGATGAATCGAACCTTATGAACACATAACCGTCCGATTCAGGTTTGAATTCGGGAGTCTTGTAGACATTGGTTCCATTGACACGCTCCTGGGAGGACATATGAAGGCAGTAGGAGGTTCCGCTTATCACCTGGGAATCCGATTTCGCATCGTATCCCACAGATGCCCAGTCATGGGTTCCGAGAGGCATCCACTGGTGGATGTTCCAGTATTCGTTTTCCGAAGGATAGACCCAATCGACGAAACGGATACCTGCTGTGGTGTTATTGCCTACGGTGTTGTATGCAAGTCTGAATCCGAGATTGCTGCAGGCCCTCTCGATGATCTGCTGGACGCTTGTACCGCTGACTACGGTCTCCGCATAGGTTCCGTCGGCCCTCTCTATGAAGACCCTGACATCGTCGGCTGTGGCCGCATCGGATTCGTCCGAATCGTTCAAGACCGCATAGACGGTGACGGAGACCAGGAGTACGGAGAACAGTGCCAGGAGAAGTCTGCGGTCCATCTCAATCACTTACCGCACGCTTGGGGAGGACGTAGATCTCCCCGTCCTCGTCGGTTCCCACCCTGGCATCCACCTCGTATACATCGCGTATGAGCTGGGCGGTGACGACCTTCTTGGGATCGCCGAATCCGACTATCTGTCCTTTCTTCATTATCACGCACAGGTCGCAGTACCTCGCCATCAGGGAGATGTCGTGCTCCGCCACGAGGACGGTCATGTCGCTCTCCCTCGCCATGGTCTGCAGGTACTCCATGACATCGAGCTTGTACTTCATGTCGAGATGGGAGGTCGGTTCGTCGACCAGCATGACCTTGGGTTCCTGCACGTACGCCTTGGCGATGAGGGCACGCTGCTTCTCTCCGGAGGAAAGCAGCGAAAGCTGCTTCCTCCTGTAGTGGTCGAGACCGAAGTACCTCAGTGCCTCGCGGACGGCCTTCTCATCGTCCGGGGATTCCCACCAGACCTTGTTGACGAAGGGATACCTGCCCATCATGACGAGGTCCATGACGCTCATTCCGAAGGTGGGTCCGGGTTCAGCAGGGACGTTGGCGACACAGCGGGCAACATCGATGGGACGCATTCCCGCTGTGTCCTGACCGTCGATGATGATGGTTCCAGTCCAGCCCTTGTTGATCTTGGAGATGCACTTCATCATGGTGGATTTTCCGCATCCGTTGGGTCCGATCAGTCCGATCAGCTTTCCCTTGGGGAGGTCGAGGTCGATTCCGTGGAGAGCCTCGAAATCACCGAAGCTGATGCGGAGGCCGTGGATCCTCAGCATTATGTCCTCCTCCGAGTACAGGTCGGAGGTTCCGTTGTATCTCAGGGAATCATCCGTCATATTCGCGTCCCCTCCTCATAAGCATGTATGCGAAGACGGGGGTACCGATCATCGCGGTGACGGCACCCACGGGGATCTCCGTGGGGGCCATGGCGATCCTCGCTACCAGGTCCGAGAACAGCATCAGGCAGGCCCCCAGGATCATGGATGCCGGCATGATGAGACGGTGGTCCCCGCCCAGGAACATCCTGCAGGCGTGGGGGATGACCAGTCCCACGAATCCGATTATTCCGACGAATGCGACGCAGATGGAGGTCAGGACGGAAGCGACGACCATCATCAGGGCCTTGAACCTCCTGACATTGAGTCCGACCTGGCTCGCCTGGTCCTCACCCATCATGAAGAGGTTGAACTCGCGTGCCCACAGCAGTGCCAGCAGGGATATGCCGACGGCGGGCACGAATACGAGGAAGGCGTTCTCCCAGGTTACATTCGAGAAGGAACCGTACAGCCACCACATGACATCGGCGAGGTTGTCCTTGTCCATCGCCAGGAAAAGTGTCTGTACCGAACTGAAGGCCAGACCGACTATGACTCCCGCGAGGATGTAGTTGGTGGCGGAACCTCCCGCTCCCTCGGATACAATGATCGTGACGGTGAATGCGATCAGACCTCCGATGATGGCTGCCACGGGAATGAGGTAGGTGCTGTGCTCACCCAGGAAGGGGATCATCGATGCCCCGAGGGCGGAGACCGCGATGGCGAAGCAGCCCGCTCCGGAGGACACTCCGGTGATGTATGGGTCCACCAGGGGATTCCTGATGAGTGCCTGGTACATGCATCCCGCCACCGCGAGACCTGCTCCCACGCCGATGGCGGCGACGGCCCTGGGAAGCCTGGAGTGGTAGATGTACAGTTCCTCTGTGTTGAGGTTCTGACCTCCTTTCTGAATGGCGGAGATCAGCGACGACAGGGCGTGGTCGATGGGTATGATACCGCCAGAGGAGATCGATATAGTCACCAGGAACATCAGAATAGAGAAGATCAATCCTGCAGTCACTATGACCCAGAACCTCCTCCTCTTGATCCCTATCTCGCTCGCGTCGCTGTTCACGTCAGCGATCTCGTTGTTCATCCTGTTGAAGGACCTCCGCATACGGCCGATGATTCCTGCCGCCGGACCCTTTCCCTTCGGATCGTCTTCCGCCATCTTCTCTCACTTCCTATACATGATCACAGCCACTACCGCAGTCAGCGTTGCTACCGAGAATAACAGCAGCCAGGACCAGTGGGCGAGCCCTTCCGATTCGTAATCCACATCGGAGGTCGAATGACGCTCCTTTCCGGGGATGTCCGAGATACAGTACAGAGTACCGTCGTCGTTCCCCACGTACACCTTACCGTCGAGGACGGTGGGTGCGCACATGTTGTATGCATTGGTGCTTCCGGGTTCCAGTTTCACAGACCAGATGATGTCCCCTGTTTCGGCGTCGATGCACCTTGCGGCCCCTCCGACAGGCCATTCGGCAAGGGTGCTGTAGTCCACACAGTAGAGCCTTCCGTC
>JAKSHV010000010.1 GCA_024399225.1 archaeon
AGCTTCACAGGACTATCCTTGACAAGTACGGAATGGACACCAACACCTGCAGGACTATGTGTCTGGAATGTAGGTGCTGTGATCTTGTACCCCACAGGGACATCTGAATCACTTCGATTGCACGAAGGTCCTAAGTTTGGTGATCCTTTCGTCAAGAAGTTCGACGATTGAATCTGCAACACCATCTTTATCCAGTTTTGTGCCAGACAGCAGCGCTTCAACACCATCCAACACGGAATACAACTTGTGGAAATCAATCCAATCAAACGAGCTAACCAATTTCAACTGATCATCGAATCTGCCTTCAAACGGCCAAGAAGGATTTTCAACCTCCCAGAATCTTTCTGGTTCGACATTGCATCTCAATGATGAGCCTGTATCGAATATCGGTGCGGAACTCAAAATTTCCAGAGATTCGGCATCACGGATTAGTCCAAAATTCCTGAAATGGCGATCATAGTTCTCCATAATGTAGTCAAGAACGATCATACGATCGAGATCCGAAACCACATTATAACCAAGCTGCCTGCAGGCATTCACATAGGTATGGTATTTACTAATTGGTGTAGGGGACGAGTAGGAATTAATTATTGAAACAGCACTCACTAGTTCGGTTTTTGAATCGATAAAATCCTCACAGATACACAAGGTATCATATTCGGTTTTTTGCAACCTATAATCTACATGAGGTATTTTCAGCACATCACAAATCATCGATGCTATGATCTCATTGTATGATTCGTAGGAGCTCATATTACGACATGCCTTCATCAGACATCTCTTTCCATCGATAATCTTCCACCTTTTCTTCAACACTCCATCTACAGTATTGTCAGGAGACATAGGATTGAATGCGGAAGCATGTACATGTCCGAACAGCAGATTGCCGATATCCTCTGAGAAATCGTTCTCAAAGAAATTGACCTCTGACCAAGATAAATCCGAGTCAACGTTCCTAATCCAATATTGATCTGAAAGACTCAACCCCATGGATTTTGTTAGAAGATACTTGGTGTTGGGCAGATTTATGCGTGCTAGGAAGGATTCAATATTTTTACGGCTAGCGGGTATGGATCTTTGATCCCACCATTCTGACAAAAGGTCAGTATCTAGTTCACCGTAACGTACCGTCCCAATCGGCAGATGATCTTTGTTGAAAATCTCGTGAATATCTAGGATTGATCCGGATTTATCAACCAAGGTCATGTTCAGTACAGGGATGTCCTTGTGCATCAGAGTGTATTTCACTAATTTCACCGAATTGATGCTCTCTGACACGGTATTTATCCCCCTGTTACTGCAGTTAATAAGTTAGTAGATATTATAAATGTGGGACAACGAGTTCCGTTAAAATACCAATCTGTAGAGGAAACGTGTAATCATATTTCCCTGAACGATGCATTCTCCGCAACCGACCTTCTCCGAGCCGAGGTGCTCATAGAATCCGTAGTTGCAGTCGGTGTCGGTGGAGATGTGCATGCCCCTACAGCCATGATCCCGGAGGTATCCCGATACATCATCCATCAAGGCTGAACCGATATGTTTCCCCTTGTGTTCCTTCGAGACGATGATGAGTACAAGTTCACCAAGACCGGAAATATCGATCTCAGACCTAAGTCTCGCATCAAGCGTATCCATGGTCTCCCTGTCCCGGAAGTATTCCGAATCTGCAAATTCCTCCGGGATCACATAATTATCGGTATGGATTTCCACGCAGACTGTGGCGATACCTACGACCTTGCCATCGAGGACCGCGACCCTGCAATAGTCGGAACGGCTGACATAGTCCTTGATGTACTCTCTGACGAGTTCGGGCCAGTTCTCACCGTATAGGTGGAACTTCCATTCATTCTCGATGATAGGGATAAGGAATGAATCATCCTCGATATGATAATCACGGATCTCCAAAGACATGATCATTCTTCCAGCTTTTTGACCAGCTGGGTCTCATACTGGCATGCCTTGCATGTTCTGCCGTTGCAGGGCTCTCCGCACTCGCAGAACTTGGTGTCGTGCGGTCCAGCATCCTTGGCGATCAGGGGTTTGATCTTGTCGTAGGAGGAGACGATGCTGTACTTGGTTCCGGGAGAACGGTCCTCCAGTTCGTCGACAACGTCCCTGTACTCGTTCCTCAATGCCTCGGTCCAATAAGGGCACTCTCCGTCCCAATAGGGGATGTCTGCTACCATCGCATAGAGCAGGGACTCCTTCTCCGGGATCATCCTGAGAGGATAGAAACGGGGGATGAGTCCGGGACGTATGTTGGTGTGGGGACCCAAACGTGCCAGACGTTCCACATCGCCCCTTACGAAGTTCATCATGACGGACTGTGCGACGTCGTCGAGGTTGTGTCCGGTTGCAAGGTATTTCGCTCCGACCTTCCTCGCCTCGTCGTTCATGAGCTTCCTCCTGAACACTCCGCAGTAGGTGCAGGGGCTGCTGTCCCTGGAGAGCGGTGCGATCTTGTCCATGGTGAGCCCACTGAGTTCGGAGAAAGACCTCTCGTGATACTCGATATTGTTGTCAGAACAGTATTTCCTGACGATGTCGAGACTCGGCGGACGGTATCCATCGATACCCTCGTCGATGGAGATGCAGACCAATCTGATTCCATTCTTCTCGTTGAAAAGCTGGTGCATGATGCTGAGGGTGACCATGCTGTCCTTTCCGCCGGACACTGCGACTCCTACGGTGTCCCCTCTGTACAGCGAGACCTCCTTGCGGATCTCCTTCTTTACCCTCCTCTGGAAGTATTCGATGAAGTGGTAGGGGCAGAGGTGCGAACCGTTGTACCTGATGAAGGTGACCGCGTCGCATCCGCAGAGGTCGCATTTCATTCCAGGTCCCTCTCTCCGCGGGATTCGTAATCCAGGAGGTACTCGAGCTTGTTGGCAAGCTCCTTCGGAGGGATCTTGTCGATGGAGATATGAGTCACCCTTCCTCCGTCGGGCTCTCTCTTCACCTCGGTCCTGAGCAGGGAGAGCTTCTCCATGTCCTGGACGTAGGTGTAGAACTGAGTATGTTTCTTGGCGGGGACGTTGTACTCCTCGCAGACAACGGCATAGGTCTTCTCGCACTTGGTCATGCTGACCGATGCGGCAGACTTGATTGCTCTGGAGATGGCGAGAAGTGCAATCTTCTTGTTGAGGTCCAGGTTCTTGAGCTTGATCTCGGAAGCATCGCTGTAAATAGATGAGGCTGCGATCCTCACGCAGTCGAGGGTGATCTCGGATTCGCCGTTCTGTTCCGCCACATGTGCGGACCTCTCGAGGACCTCGATCGCGAACCTCGCATCACCGAACTCCTCGGCGAGCTGTGCGACATGGTCCCTGCTCTCGTCGGGGAGCACCCCGGGTTCAAGTCCCAGCTGTGCCCTGTAATCCACGATGTCTATGAGCTCCTGCTTCTGGTAGCGGGTGAAGGAGATCATGTTCGCCCTTCTGAAGGTGGACATGGATGCCTCGTCGATCATGGTGGCGAGGGAATACTGTGAGATGAGGATCAGAGATAGTGATGCTCCGTCCTTGATGTCCTCGGAGAACCTCGAAAGCTGGTAGATGAGGTTCCTGCTGTTTCCTTTGAGGAGCACGTCGACCTCGTCGAGAACCGCCACGAAGGGGATCTTCTCCTTCTCGATCTTGCGTTTCAGGAGTGTCAGAATCTCGTCGATGGCGAATCCCCTGTCGGGGAATCCGGGATCGAAATACCTGATGAGTTCGAGCACCACAGCGTACTCGGTGTTCTTGATCCTGCAGTTCACGTACACATGTGCCAGACGTCTGTTATGGTCATGGAAGTACTGGTCCATGTCCTTGCAGAAGCGCTTGGCGGTGACGGTCTTTCCAGCACCGACCCCTCCCCACAGGAATGCGGAGCATGCCCTGTTGTCAAATGCCAAAGGACTGAACATGCGTTCGAGGTCCTTCATCTGGGGTTCCCTGCTGATAAGTTTCTCGGGGACGTAGTCGAAAGCGAAGGTGCTTCCGTCCATGATTATACGTGATGCGCGGTCGAACATGTCAGTTCCTGCTGAAACGGGTGAATCCGGCGGCACCGAAGACCTCGATGCCGTGTTTCTCCCACTCGTCGCAGATGAGGTTGACACCGAGCGAGTCGGAGGACATGTGTCCGGAGATGATTACATTGAGATGGTGCTTCCTGCACTGCTCGATGGAGCTGTTGGGGAAATGCATTCCGATGATGGTTCCCACACCTGCCTTGACGAGCTCCTCGTACATTCCGTCGGGAGCGGAGGTTCCGCCGTTCATCTTGCAGACGGCCGTTCCGCAGCGGGAGTCCCTGTTTCCGACGATGATCCTCGGAGGGTCGTTTAACCTAGCGGCCTGCTTGAACTCGGGCTCCTTCATCAGCATGTCGACGATGTCACCGAGACGCTTGGGCTGGGTCTGCTCGAGAAGGTTCATGACGTAGTCCTGCACCATGTTGTCGGCGGGGCAGTGGACGTTGAAGAAAGGAATGTTCAGGAGCCTTGCGGAATCTGCGACCTGGTTGTAGTTGGATCCCATGACGTTGTAAAGGACCTCGTCCATCTTGGGCTTCACGAGTGCCTCGGACACGTTGATCGGTACACCGAAATTGGCGAAGAGGTCGGACTGTATGCTCATCACCTTGGGGAAGGGGTTCCTGGATTTTCCGGTGGGGTGGTGGGCGACCACCGCATCGATCCTCTGTCCCTTCTCCTTCAGGCGGTCGGCAAGGACCATCTCGCCGGTACCGATGTCGATGCCCCACATGAGACGCTCCGCCTCGGTCTCCTTGGCGATGTCGTCACCCCATGCGAAACGGCTGTCGTAGTAGGGGTTCCAGAGGCTTTCCGCATCGAAGAACTCCTTCTCATCGGCGGAGAGCGAATCGTACGCTTTCCTGGCATTCGCAAGGACGCGGTCGACCTCCTCCTTTGGGCGGGGGTCGTGTTTCATACCGGTCTCGATGGCGAGCCTGTAAGCGTCGTAGATTTTCATATCCTGGGGTATGGGATGAACGGATAAATAGGCAACGTAAAATAATCACGCGTGCATATACAAACGGAACGTGCACCATGAAGGTACCCGATAAGAAATGGCTCAGACTCACATACCTCGATGACAGCGGTGAGTCCGCACTGGCCGACATATCCCGTCCCGTGGTCAACAAGTTCCTCGAACACGTCATGCTGATCATCGCGGTCATCATGATCGTCTACGGTTTTGTGACCGCATACGTCATCATCGTCTACCAGACCGATGACGACTGGGTGTCGGCACTCAACTTCGTCATCTCATTCATCGGGGGAAGCGGTGTCGATCCCGTCGAGATCCCCAGGTTGTTCAGGGTCCCACCGAGCGTTCTGTACGTCATATGCGGTGTCCTGATCTTCATGGACTGCCGCAGGAACTTCATCAAGTCCGTCGGACTCTATGCAGCATGCGTCGGATTCAACAAGATCGTCTCCGCTGTCCCCTTCATAATATCCAAGACCGAGGTCACGTTCCTGACCGGACTCGTGATCTTCGTCCTCGGAGCCAACGTCACATACTCCGGATACCGTATGCTGTCCGGAACCGTCCGCGGTCGCAACGGAATGCTCGCGACCGCCATCCTTCTGCTGGTGGTGTATCTAGAATACATCGCCATGATGATGTACATCAACGTCAACGCGTACTCTGTACCTGCTTCCGAGGTACTCATCGTGGTCATGAAGAGCTATCCCACCATGTTCGTCTCCTGCGTCATGTACTGCGTCCTCATATGGCTGCTCGGTACGTCCCAGATCCGCTACGGCGATGAGCTGTACCGCCATATCGACATCCTCAAGGAGATCGACAACACCTATCGCGCCGAGAAGCTCGTCATCGAGGAGAAGGACCTCGGCCCCCTTCTCGACCCCGCCTCACCCGACTGGTGCGACCCCGATGACGGAGGCCCCGTGGAAAAGGAGTTCAAATTCGTCTCCGACGGAGTATACGGACGTACCAGGATCTTCATCCAGAAATGGAAGGGAGAGGAGAAACTCCACTTCACCCTCATAGGAACCCCCGAGGGAAGCTTCGTCTACGCCAACAGGATGGACGTCGCCAAGATCGTTCCGGATTCCACCGATGCGGAAACCTGCAACCACGTTGCTCTCCTGAGGACGGACGGTCAGATCCTCACACTCAGCGTCAACCACCCGCCCAAGAAGGACGAGATGCTTTCGGAGATGATCTCTTGAACAGCTACGACAAGCATATCATCGTGGCGTTCCTGCTCACATTCGGACTGCTGCTGTTCGACATCATGGAGTACCTCGACGGCAACTTCGGAACCCTCACCGAGAGGGAGACCCTCGAGATCCAGGCAGTCTCGTTCCTGTGGGTCTTCATGATCATGGCCATCCTCAACAGGAGGAACATCTGGCTCTGTGCACTCCTGTACAGCATCGGATGGGCAGGATATTCGATCATCACCGCCATCTCCGACGACCTCACCCACAACAAATACTTCTTCTACCTCGTCCTTGCGGATGCGGCATCCATCGGAAGCGTCCTCTGTACCATCGGTTTCGCGCTGAAGTACCCCCACAACGCAACACGTCTCATCGTATTCGCAGGTATCGAAAGTGTCAGCTCGTTCCTGCCCTGGGTCCTCAACCATCTCACCTCGGGAACCATCTCCATCTTCGACCCCGAACTCATATACTACTTCCCTTCCATCATCTCGGGGTGCATCTACATCTCGTTCATGGCGAGGTCGGAGATCCTCGACCTGTCCCCCCGTTCCGAGATGTCCCTGCGTCTCTCCCGTGTGGAGTCCGGTATCATCATCCGCAACGAGGCGTACATGCCCATGGATGACGTCAGGACCATGCTGGGACTCGATCTCGAGGCATGGGAGTTCTTCGAGGACGGCCTCGTTGAGAGGGCCTGCAACGTTACCATCATCGGACAGACCCTCAGGAAATGGAAGGTCACCGTGAAGAAGTGGAGAGGAGAGGATTTCCTCAGGGCCATCGTGTCCCCCGTCATGGATGCGGACGGAAACAACGGGTTCGCATTCGACATCGTAAGCTATCACTTCACCGAGAAGGAAGGAAAAGGTTATGTCAGGATCTACGGACACGACGGAATGTTCATCGAGCTTTACACCGAGAACCCCTCCGTCGACAAGGAGAACCTCGTTTCCCGCGGATTCGACCACATGGTGAAGGAGTTCTGAAATCCTTTATAGGAAATTACCATACCAGGAGTTGGTGCATTCATGAACGAGATTTGGACAGAGAAATACAGGCCCAAGACCCTCGACGACGTCGTAGGTCAGAAAAGCGTCACCGACAGGCTCAAAGGATATGTCGAAGCTAAGAACATGTCCCACCTGATGTTCGCCGGAACCCCCGGTACCGGAAAGACCACCTGTGCTCTGGCACTCGCAAGATGTCTCTACGGCGACAGCTGGAGGGGGAACTTCCTCGAGCTCAACGCCTCCGACGACAGGGGAATCGACGTCGTAAGGGGAAAGATCAAGGAGTTCGCAAGGACCGCACCCCTCGAGGGAGCGGAGTTCAAGATCATCTTCCTCGACGAGTCCGATGCACTTACCAACGATGCACAGGGTGCACTCAGGAGGACCATGGAGAAGTACTCCAAGACCTGCCGTTTCATCCTCTCATGCAACTATTCTTCAAAGATCATCGACCCCATCCAGTCCAGGTGCGCGGTCTTCAGGTTCAGACCCATAAGCGGTGAGGACATCAAGGAGTTCCTTGTGAAAGTCGCACAGATGGAGAACCTCGACGTCGCCGACGGTGCCATCGACTCCCTCGTCTACATCTGCAGGGGAGACATGAGACGTGCCGTCAACACCCTCCAGACTGCGGCATCCCTCGGAGAGCAGATCACCTCCGACACCATCGCCAAGGTCTCCGGTTCCGCCAACGAGGACGAGATCAAGGGAATCCTACTTTCCGCACTCGAAGGAAAATTCAAGGATGCCTGCACCAAGCTCGACACTGTCATGATCACCTACGGTCTCTCCGGACAGGACGTCATCCGTCAGATCCACTCCGAGATCTCCAAGCTCGGACTCGACACCGCATCCAAGGTCAAGCTCATCGACAAGACCGGTGAGATCGAGTTCCGCATCATCGAGGGAAGCAACGAGAAGATCCAGCTCGAGGCACTCCTCGCATACTTCGTCCTTGCCGGCGAATCACAGTAAAACTATCTTCCTGGGTCTGTGAAGACCCAGGCATTATTTTCTTGTAAAATGTTCAGAACCTGAGGTCGACCACGCGTGCAGTCTTCTTCATGCTTCTGGGAAGGGTCTGCATGGGAACGGCCTTAGCGATGATGGTGCAGTTGACCTTCTGCTTGAATGCGGTGACAATATCGTGCTCCATTGCTGCGTATTCGGACTCAGGTTTCTCGGTCTCGAAGAACAATGTGAGCTGGTCCTTTCCGTCCACGTGTTCGATCTTGATCTGGTACTCGCTGCTGGCACCGTCGGTGTTGGCGAGGACCTCCTCGAACTGTGCGGGGAACATGTTGACTCCCTTGACCTTCATCATATCGTCGGTCCTGCCGGTGATGATGTCGATCCTGTTGAACCTACTTCCGCAGGGACAGCGTCCGGGAATGAAACGTGTAAGGTCGTGTGTCCTGTACCTGATAAGGGGTGCTCCTTCCTTGCGGAAGGTTGTGATAACTAACTCTCCGACCTCTCCGTCGGGAAGGACCTTGAGGGTCACGGGATCGATGATCTCGAAGTAGAGATAATCATCCCAGACGTGCATTCCGTATCCGTTTCCGCAGCTGATTCCGATTCCGGGACCGTATATCTCGGTGAGTCCGTAGATGTCGAAGATCTCGATTCCCAACTGGTCGATGATCCTCCTGCGCATGTTGGAACCCCACCTCTCGGAGCCGATGACTCCCTTCCTGAGGCAGATCTTGTCCTTGAGTCCCTGTTTGGTCACTTCCTCTCCGAGGAGGAGTGCATATGATGAAGTGGAACACAGGACGGTGCTCTTGAGGTCCTGCATCATCTGCAGCTGTTTCTCGGTATTTCCGGGACCCATGGGAATGGCCATGGCACCGAGTTTCTCCACTCCGGCCTGGAATCCGATACCTGCGGTCCAGAGACCATAACCCGGAGTGATCTGAACACGGTCGTTCTTGTTGATCCCAGCCATACGGTAGCAACGCTCGAACATTGCTGCCCAATCCTCCACATCGCGTTTGGTGTAGGGGATGATGACAGGGGTTCCGGTGGTTCCGGATGATGAGTGGATCCTCACTACCTCGGACTCGGGAACTGCCATGATGCCCAGGGGATACGCGTTACGCAGATCGGCCTTCTCGGTGAAGGGAAGGGTCTCGAAGGAGGCCTGGTCGACGATCTTGGAAACATCGATGTCGGCGTACTTCTGCTTGTAGAACGGACTCTTCTCCTTGATTGTGGAAAGCAGATCCTTGATCTGCTCCAGCTGCTCTGCGTTCATCTTCATTGGGATCGTATGACGTATTCCGTTCTGTAATTAAAACTGTTGAACAATAATGTACGGATTTGTACATCACTTTACAAACGGAGGCTGCTGGAGAAGTTGCTTGGCTTCTTCGCTTCCCCTGATTGATGCCTTCTGGAGCCACTTCTTGGCGTTGTTGACGCTCTTGGCCATTCCTTCACCCGTGAGGGATAATTTTCCCAGGATGCACATGGCATCGGCATTTCCGTCGTTGGCCGCCTTTGACAGAAGTTTGACGGCGGCATTGACCTTCTTGGGAATGCCTTCTCCGGATAGATACATTGATGCGAGACGGACGGATGCCTTGGTGTATCCGACGTCGGAACATCTGAGATAATAGGATTCGGCGAGCTTTGGATCCTTGGCGGTTCCCCTACCTCCCTCATAGATGACTGCTAGACGGTAGCATGCGGGAACGCTTCCTCCCTCCATCGCCTTGGTGTACCATCCGATCGCCTTTTCCCAGTCCTGCTGCACTCCGAGACCGTCTGAGTACATATGTGCCAGATTGAACATCGAGATGACATACCCCTGCTCGGCGGAATGGGTGTAGAGCTTGACGGCCTTCTCGAGATTGGCGTTTGTTCCCTCGGCATGGACGAGCATGTGCGCGGCGTTGCATTCGCCTTCGGGGTCTCCGGAACGGGCTGCAAGGTCGAACCATATGAAGGCACGGTTGAGGTCCTTCTCGGTACCGTCTCCGCGATAGTAGATGTAGCCCAATGCATTCTGTGCGTGGGGGTCTCCGGCGGAGGCCTTCTCGAGGACTTCCTCGAATCCCATCAGCGCACCACCTTGCGGGTCTTGTTGACGAAGACCTCGGGATGTTCGATGTACCTCGTGAGCTGGTAATAGACAGACAGGTTTCCGCAGGCTATGGCCATCGCGTAATAATCCATGGCCTCGTTGATGCTCTTCTCGACACCGTCTCCGGTCTCGTAGCACCTTGCAAGCTGAACCTGTGCGTCGGTGTTTCCGCAGAGAGCGGACCTTGTGAGATACTGCATGTAGAGTTCGGGATTGCGTTTCACGATCTCCCCGTCGCGGTAGAACATCGAGAGCATGAACATGGCATCGGCGTTTCCGAGATCGGCGGATTCCCTGTATTTGTCGAGGGCACCGTCGTAATCCTCTAAGTCCATGCACTGGTCGGCCTCGTCGAGGAGCATCTCGCTCTGCATGATCTCCAGATTCACCGGAAGACGGGTGAGCTTGGCGAGCCTTTGCGCCATGGTCTCGGGAGACCCGTTGGAGGATGTGTTCCTGATCTTCATATAGCAGTAGTAGCCCTTGGACGAACCCATGTCCGAGGACAGCTTGTACCATCCGACGGCGCTGGTGTGGTCTGGTTTGAAAAGTCCGTCACCGAACTCCAGCAGGAATCCGATGTCGTAGAACAGTTCCGCATCACCGTGCTGCCTGGTCCTCTCCCAGAGTGCATCTGCCTTATCGGTGTCCTTCTCGACGGTGATACCGTTCTTGTAGAGGTATCCGAGGACGAACTCGGCATAAGGATATTCAAGTGCAGCTGCCTTCTCGAGAAGGTCGACGACCATGTTATCGTCCTTGGGGAGCATGACCCCGTAACCGTATGCCTTGGAGAGTTCCACCATTGCCTCGGGAATGCCGGATTCGGCTGCCGCGGTGAGCCAATGGATGTATTCGAAGGAGTTCTGGGAGACCAGGATACCGTCGCGATAGAACTTGGCAAGCTCCCAACGGGCCCTTCCGCATCCCTTGGCGGCGGACTGCTTGTACCAGTTGACCGCCTCATCGAGGTCCATGTCGACGTAGATACCGTTCTGGTAGCAATATGCCAGCGACAGCATGGCGTATGTGTTTCCCGCCCTTGCAGCCCTGACCATATCGCGATACATCTCAGACCTCACTGCTTGGATTTCTTGATCTCTTCAAGCATTGCCTCTGCATCCATGTCGCCCTGTTTGGCGGCAAGGGTGAGCATCTTCTTGGCGAAGGGGACGTCCTTCTCGACGTACTCTCCCTCGTAGTAGAGCTTACCGAGGTAGAACTGTGCCTCGGGGTAGCCGGAGTCGGCGACCTGTTTAAGCATCTCGAGTCCGCCCTCGAGGTCCTGCTCCACGCCGGTTCCGCAGATGAGGAACATGGACATGAAGGACATCGCTCCGGGGTGGCCCTGGTCGGCGGCCTCCTGGAACCAGGAGATTGCCTTCTTCTGGTTCTTCTCGACGCCCCTTCCCTCGTAGTAGAAGCATCCGATGGCGTACTGTGCGTTGGGTTCTCCGCCCTCTGCGGCCTCCTCGAACCATCTTGCGGCCTCGGTGTTGTCCTGCTTGAAGTAGTAACCGTTTCCGTACATGCATCCGAGTGCGTACTGTGCGATTCCGTTGTAGTGCTCGGCGGCCTTGATGAACCACTTCGCGGCGGTGGCGAGGTCCCTGGGGACCGCCTGTCCCTCGAAGCACATGTTTGCGTAATCGACCATGGCCTGATCGAATCCACCTTCGCAGGCGACCTCGAGGTACTTTCTGGCCTTGGGAGGACTTCTTCTGACACCGTTCGCTCCGAAGGCGTACAGCATTCCGAGCTGGTGGCATGCCTCGATCTGTCCGCCGTCTGCGGCGGCGGTGAGGTACTTGATTCCCCTGGAGGCGTTGTAGTACTTGGTGTCCTTCATCATCAGGATGCCGGACAGGGAGTAGAGGGACTCAGGGTAGCCGAGGTCAGCTCCGCGCTGGTACCACTGGACCGCCTTGTCGAGGTCGGGATCGGTGAAATCCTGGCCGGTGTCGTACATGACTGCGATACGGTGTGCGGCCTGTGCACATCCTTTCTCAGCAGCCTGTTTGAGAAGCTTGAGTGCGAGTTCGCGGTCCTTGTCGAGACCCTTTCCCATGAGATACATGTATCCGATGGTGTTGAGGGCATCAGCATCCCCTGCATCGGCACAGGGCATGTAAAGCCTGACCGCCTCGGCATGGTTCTTCAGGACAGGGGCTTTCTTTCCGTCTTTGTCCTTTCCGGTATCGTAGGGGGTGAAGAGTGCCTTGCAGACTTCGAGGTCCCTCTGCTCTGCGAGGAAACGCTGCTTCATCAGCCTGTCCTGTACATCCTCGGGATTCCTTCCGATCTCCTCGAGAACGATGGATGCGGGAGCATAGTCCATTCCTGCAGCCTTTGCGAAAGCCTCCTTGGCGGCGGGCTTGTCGGCTGCGGTGCAGGATCCGTTGTAGAGGAAGAGACCGAGCAGGTAGGCGGTTTCGGCACTTTTCTCGGGACCGTTGGAAGCTGCCTCGAAGGCCTTTCCGAGATCGTACCTTTCGGAATGCAGGTCCATCTGCTCACGTACATCCTTTGCGTAAGCGTCAACGACACTGATCTTTTGACTGTTCATTACCGAGCCCTATATTTTTTAAATATATAAGTGGGGGCGAACGGAACATATTTCACACAAATCTTCGGTACTGCATGCAACCTTTCGTTTATCGCATGTGCCAGTGTCGGAGTACTAACAAGCTAATTGCAGTATGTCCGCTTTAAACACAGAACCCGAATCCTATCAAGCATGGCAAAGAACACCATGGGAAAACTCGACAGAGTGCTTGAACTGATGGACGAATACGATCTCAGGGTCGTCATGAGATGTCTTGCGGAATTCCTGCCGCAGAAGGATCTCCTGAAGCTCTGCAACAGTTCTCTCAAATGCAGAAGGTATTACGATCTGGAAGAAATCGAGACTGGACTATCCATGTTCGCTGACGAATTCGTAGATGAAGAGGTGGATGAATATCTGCTGATCGAATTTGTGAAGGATTTGTTCCGCCACCCGTTGGAGATCTGCCAGTACTACGGCGATAAAGATTTCGCAGAGAATTACCTCTTCAGAGCTGCTCAATTTATCAAATACATGAATCTGAAGGGCATCGGAAAGGATGTCCTGAACAAGATATCCGTCGAACTTCTGAACTGTGCCAGCACCGGAAATTACGACTACATTCTCAAGGAAGAGGATGAAGAGGAGTGAACCAAATTAGGAAAAAAACTAGGTGCTGTTGCAGAGGGGTCGTCCCCCCCGGTTACAACAGATCTAGATTTCCAACACTTCCGAAGTATATAAATCGATAAGGAAAAACATGTTCAAACTACCTAAAAACATGTACATACCTCCAAAAATCTCACTTTCGGTCACTTTCGGTCATCTCCCCCTGTGAGCTTTATAACCACTTCAGACGGTGAGGTAATTATGTCCGCAAGCCGCTCCAAATCCCTGTCCGCTTTCGTAGCCACCAGCATCTGTGCAGTGTTCAAAAAATCTGAATCGGGAAATATTAATAACAAACCCCGCAATGGACACCGCATGATCGGAGGACCCGGCGAGCAGATGGAACCCTTGGAGTGGGCCAAGTTCGTCATCAGGAACAAGGCAGAGAATGATTATCCTGCCGCACTTTCCGTACTGTCCTCCAAAGCTTCCCAGGGCAACACCGAAGCGGAATTCTACCTCGGACTCGTTTATGCAAGGGGTCAGGGAGTCGACAGGGATTTCCACCTTGCACGTGAGTGGCTTCAGAGGGCAGCAGCAAAGGACAATACCAACGCCTGCTACTTCCTCGGCAAGATCTATCTCCGCGGATACGGCACCGATGTCGACGCAGTCAAGGCTGCCGAACTCTTCGAGAGGAGCGCAGACGACGGAGACGTCAGGGCAATGTACGAGCTCGGACTCATCTACATGAACGGCGCAGGAATCGCCCGCGACCTTTCCAAGACCTACAATCTCCTCCTTGAGGCGGCCAACGGCGGACACCTCGAGGCACAGTTCGTCCTCGGACAGCTCTACAAGACCGGGGCCGGAACCGAGAAGGATATCGCTCAGGCAGTCAGGTGGCTCTCCAACGCGGCCATGCACAAGCACAAGGGTGCACAGCTTCTCCTCGGTGACATGTACACCCTCGGTGACGGTGTCGACAAAGACCTCGACGAGGCCGGACGCTGGTACGAGATGGCAGAGTCCCAGTGATGGGATTTTAATCCCAATTTTTATCAAAAGTATGACGGGGGAATCCCCCGTCGTTAAGTGTTTTTCAGATCTGTTTTGCCTCAAGGGCGTGCTTGACAAAGAGTTCCTGGAAGGATTTGTTCTCTCCGAGTCCCTTGACGATGGGAGTGGTCTCGTATCCCTCGTTCTTGAGGAGGGTGTTGAGGGAATCATCCTCATCGCTTGCGAGATCGTTGTTTGCGTGGTCTCCTGCGACGACCATCAGGGGAACGAGAGTTGCCTTCTTGTAGCCCTTGCCCCTCATGCATTTGATGGTGTCCTCGAAGGAGGGGAATCCTTCGGCGGTGGTGACGTAGACGTTCTCGTATCCGGAGTACCAGAATTTGAGCTGCATCTCACTGTAGGTGGAGTTTGCATAGTGGACGGTTCCATGTCCCATGAGGACAAGTGCGGCATCCTTCTCTGCGGGGTAGAACTCCTTGATCACTGCGTTCATGACATCGGTGAA
>JAKSHV010000100.1 GCA_024399225.1 archaeon
GGCGATGACAACCATTATGCCACTCTTTGTTGGGTTCTGAGGAATGTCTCCGGAGAGTCGGTCGATGTGCCCGAACCTGTGAGGCCGTTGCCTGACGGAGTATATGTGCCAGGTATCGGAGGAATGCCACTTTCCGAAGGTTTCAAAGGGCTTGGTTCCACAGGAAAACCCGTCATAATGATCTTCTTCGTCAGTGCCTATTTCACACGCGGAAACACCGATGCCATCGACTGTCTGTACCGTTCGGTGGAAGAGGTCGGAGGCGAACCCTGGGCAGTATTCTACCACACCTATCCCGACGAGCTCACCGGTTCCATCGGAATCCGCAGGATAATCGACGAATATCTCATTAAGGATGGAAAGGCACGTATCGATGCCGCTTTGTACACTGCCGGTTCATCCGCAACCGTTCTTTCCCAACCCGGTCGCGGAGAACAGGTATCACTCGACAATTTCTTCGAACGTTTCAATGTTCCAGTGATCCAATGCATCAACCTTTTCGGTTCTTACAAGGGATGGGAGAGCAGTCCCTTCGGACTCACTCCGGCAGAAATCGCATATGCAGTGGTCAGTCCCGAATACGACGGACAGATCGATGGGATCCCGTTCTCCGGTTCCGAGAAGACCGCCGAAGGCGACTTCAGACAGGCACCTCTGGAGGAACGCTGCAGATCCCTTGCGGAGATGGCATACAACTGGGCAAGACTCAGACACATTCCCAATAATGAACGGAAGGTCGCTATTCTGATCTACATGTATCCTCCGCGTCAGGACCTGGCAGGGGGAGGTTATGGGTTGGATACTCCTCAGAGCGTCTGTGATATGCTTTACTATCTGAGTGACGAAGGCTATTCCCTAGAATGGCTGCCCTCGGACGGGAAGGATCTCATCACACGCCTTCTTGACGGTGTGACCAATGATGATAATTGGAAATCGGACGAGCAGCTAAGGGCTGCGGCCGTGGACCTGGTTTCTCCCAAACAATACGAGGAATGGTTCTCCCTGATCCCGGAATCCGCCAGGAAAAAGTTCATCGAAGCCTGGGGAAAGGCACCCGGAGACATACACGTCCTTGACGGAAAACAGCTCCTTCCCGGAATAATGAACGGCAATGTGTTCATAGGGTTCCAGCCCGACAGGGGAAAATGTACGACGGAATCTATCCATGATCCCTGGACTTCGCCTCCTCACCAATATCTCGGATTCTACCGCTGGCTCAAATACGTCTGGAAGACGGATGCCGTCGTTCATATCGGTACGCATGGCTCCCTGGAATGGCTTCCAGGAAAGAGCGTAGGACTTTCGGAGGAATGTTATCCCGACATAATCCTGGGAAAGATTCCGAACATCAACCCTTACATCATAGACAATCCCGGAGAGGGGATGCAGTCTAAGAGAAGGCAGTATGCCGTCACACCCACACATATGATTCCAACCATGGCCCGTGCGGGAGGTTATGACGAATTAAGTGAACTCGAAGGTGTGGTGCAGGCCTACCTCAAAACCAAGGAGGCTAACGACTCCTCAAAGACTGCAACCGTCGTCGAGAAGATCCTGACCTTATGTAAAAAACTCAATCTGAATTCCGATCTGGGTCTTTCCTCCGATTGTACCGCGGACGAGATCGACGAGAAGGTCGATGAACTATATGACTACCTTCTAGAGGTCAAGGATACGCTCATCAAGGATGGTCTGCACATCCTGGGGGAGGTGCCTTCCGACACCCGTATGTGCGAGATGATCTATTCTCTCGTCAGATATCCCAATGAGGATATACCCTCTTTAAGAGGTGCTATAGCCCACCTTTACGGTTGCGATATCAACGATCTTCTCAATGATCAGTCTGGAGTATATTCCGACGGAGTTCTCAAAGGAGAAATTATCGACCGTATCGACGAGGAGAGTTTCCATCTGGTGGAAACCGCATATGGATTCGGGTTCGATTTGAAGAAGACCCAGGCATATGCACATGAGCAATATTCCGGTGATTTTACCGAACTTGATCTGGTGCTCGGATTCATTTGTGGATTCCTCATCGACGCAATCCGCAGGATGCCTGATGAGCAGATCAGTGTTATGCGCGCTCTGCGTGGGGAATATATCAGCCCCGGTCCCGCCGGATGTCCTTGCAGGAACAGGGCGAAGATCCTGCCTACCGGACGCAACTTCTATTCCATCGATCCTGATGGGATTCCATGGCATTCCAGCTGGGAGATCGGTTCCCAGATGGCGGAATCCATGGTCCAAAGGTACCTGCGTGACAACGGCACCTATCCCAACACTGTCGGTATCGTTTTATGGGCCACAGACACCATGAAAACCGGCGGTGACGATGTTGCATACGTCCTGAAACTTATGGGTCTCCGTCCTGTCTGGGACAGTTACGGGGGTCGTGTGAAAGACCTCAAGATTATCCCTCTCGAAGAACTCGGAAGACCGAGGATAGATGTGACCGTACGTATCAGCGGACTGTTCAGGGATACGTTCCCCAATCTGTCGAACCTTATCGACAGAGGTGTGCAGATGATCTCCGAACTTGATGAGGATGATGACGACAACTATCTTGCCGCAAACATCCGTCAGGATATCGTGGAGGCTCTTGAAGCCGGACTGCCGATCGACAAGGCACGCAGGGAGGCAAGCTACCGTATCTTCGGTGATCCTCCGGGAGAGTACGGATGTGGAATCTCCGATGCCATCGCAACCGGTAACTGGCAGACTGTGGACGATCTTGCGAAGCTCTACGTGCGTCACGGAAGTAGCGTATACGGAAGAGGTCTGCAAGGCGAGAGCAAACCCGACATGTTCCTCAAGAGACTCTCCAAGATGGATGTCACTGTGAAGAACCACAATTCCCGCGCATCAGATATGCTCGACATGGACGATGACTTCGATTGTCTCGGTGGAATGAATGCCGCGGTCACCTCCATCAGAGGAAAGAAACCGATGTCCTTCATGGGGGATTCATCGGATGTGGAAAATCTCAAGACACGTACTCTGGAAGAGGAATGCAGATTCATATTCCGCAGCAAGGTGAACAATCCCAAGTGGCTTGAGGGATTGAAGAAGCATGGTTTCGCCGGTGCGAAGGAACTGTCCAAACTGTTTGATTTCACAATGGGCTGGTCCGGCACTTCCGATATTATCGAGAACTGGATGTACGATGACCTTGCCGATAACTTCGTGGTGGACAAGGAGACACGCGAGTGGATCAAGGATGAGAACCCTTACGCTATGATGTCCATGCTTGCAAGGCTGTATGAGGCCATGAAGAGAGGATTCTGGGATCCGTCCGACGAGATGAAGAAGAAACTCGAAGACATCTACATGGAGTTCGAGGAACGTATCGAGGAGATCACGGACCGCTGATCACAGTAGTTCGTTGGGACCTACTAGCACTACATTCTCGGCTCTTGCCTTCTTGATGAGCTTATCATCGAATCCTGATATGGAGAACATCATCAGGGACTTCTCGGGTGTATCAAGGACGAGTGCAGAACGGGTGATATGGTTCTTCAGAGCATCGGCATCCATTTTGTTAAATCTAAATTTACAATCTGCGACGATGGTCTTCTCGGTGCCCTGAACATCGATTATTGCAACCAGTGTGGGCTTGCTTGTATTCTCGTCTTTGCTCCACCACCTTCCTACCCTGATGCACTTGTAGTGGGTTTTCAGGTACTCCTCGCAGATGTCCCTGAACCTGAGTTCCATGAATAGGTCGATGGACGGCAGGATCGTCTTTAGTTCCAGTTTCTCCTCGGCACGAACCATTTGATTGGATTTGATGGCGATGAAGTAGAATGCGATGAGAGGATTGTCGATAACATAGAACGGTTTCTTCGGGGCATTACCCATAGGGGTGAGGGTGCGAACGAGGCCTTCCTCGGTAAGTTTTTTCAAATAGATGTCGCAAAGCTGTCTGGATATTCCCTCGGTATTTGCGATGTCGACAGGTCTTCCCATACAGTTTGCTATATCCCATAGTATTGCACAGCATATTCCATAAGGTACGTTGCTGCGTCTGAGAAGGTTTTCACATTCCGCACCAAGTTTGGAATAGTTGCTCAGGAATCCCTTCTCAATGCTCTCATTGAAATCGGATTTGTTAAGCATCATATGGTATGCGGGTCTTCCGCCGGCAACCATGTATGTTTTCAGGGAATCAAGGGGATTCATCTTCTGATGGATCCTTCTGCATTCCTGCATCGGGAGTTCCCCCAGGTCGATTATCTCGCTGAATGTGATGTCATATCTATCTGAATCTCCCTGTCCGATTAGCACGATCATGAGGTCATTGTTGTCTGAGAATTCCTTCAATGCGGGTGGAAAATCCTCTGGTGCGAAGTGGGTCCTCTCAAAGATGATCACTGCGTCCGTGCCCTTGACAGCACGTTTGAGGTCCTGGAAAAGATCTTGGAATGTTTCCGAGAATATTGTCTCTCTTGAATAGTTCTGGACGGCATTCGCAAAGACCTGTATGCACATCCTGCGGGTGCTTTCCGGAAATGTGATAGTTATCGATTTCCTGCTCTCGCAGAATTTCTTTACCAAGGCAGATGCACCCATGCGTGGAGTGGTGTTGATGTAACAGTTCCTGATATTGCAATCAAATACGCTTTTCAGTCTGTTAAGTTCCTCGGTTCTGCCGATAAAGGTTGCCATTCCGATAATGTTAAAAGATTTTTGACATATAAATCTAATCCGATTCTGGCTTTCACACCTATATATTATTAAAATAAGGACTGTATGCAGACCTCTCGGAGAAAGAAGTCAACCGCGTAGACTGACACTCCGAAACAACAAAATGTCTCCCTAGGAGCATTATGGACGGACGATAACGGTCCGCCAAGCAGGTGATCGAATGACAAATTACATAAAAATCCCCGTCAGGGGAATGATGGACAGACTTCCCGCAGAGATGAAGAAAAGGCAGGATCTTCTGA
>JAKSHV010000101.1 GCA_024399225.1 archaeon
AGCTCTGGAATCGTCGACGGATGGATCCTCGACAAGTACGGAATCAAAGGAAAGGACTTCATCGAGGGGGATATGCCTTCGCTGTCCCTACCCGTGAAGATCGAGGGGGCTCCCGCAGGAACCGCTTCATTCGCAATCATCTTCGACGACCCCGACGCGATTCCCGTCGGAGGCATCAGGTGGATGCACTGGCTCGCTGCAGGCATCACCATCACCGACATCCCTGAAAACTACTCCCAGGATGCCAAGGACGTAATCGCACAGGGAGTCAACAGCTGGTTCCCCTATGCAGGACTCAAGGACAAGCTCAAGGCCTGCTTCTACGGCGGACCCGCTCCCCCGAATGCCACCCACACCTACGTCATGAAGGTACTGGCACTCGACATCGTCCCCGCCCTCAGGAACGGATTCACCAAGGAGGACCTTCTCAAGGTCACCGAGGGACACGTCCTGGCCGAGGCCACACTCAAGGGAAAATACAGCCCCAAAGAGTGATATCCAATCCATTTTCCAAGCTGGGGTTGAACCCCCAGCAATACCTTATTTAGATAGAGTACGATTACATTACAATGGCTAAATCTGAAGAGCTTTTCCCTCAGACCGCCGGCAAATCCACCGACGAAATTTTTTCACAGGCACAGGAACTTGCAATCAGCGGAAAGAAGGAGGCGTTTGACCTCTACCTTAAGTCGGCCATGCAGGGCAACCCTGCAGCAGCATACGTTGTCTCCCAGTACTACCTGAAGGGACTCGTATCGGCCGAGGAACTCGAAACCTTGATGATGATCACCTACTCCTACGTCGGATACTATCCCGAGGCTAGGAAGCTTCTGTCGATCTATTTCGAATGCCGCAACGGACCCAAGGACGGGGAGCTTGCGGCATACTGCGCCAAGAAGGCGGAGGAAGGCAACGCCGTTGCCATGTTCCTCGCAGGAATGGCACACTATGTGGGACTCGGAGCCGAATTCGACCCCGAGAAGGCCTACGGATACTTCTGCAAGGCCGCAGACGCCGGAAACCTGGACGGAATGTGCCAGAAAGCACTGTGCCAGATCCGCGGAGCAGGCACCAAACAGGACAAGGATGCAGGATACGAACTTCTCAAAGAAACTGCAGCCAGGGGAAACGTCCGCGCGGGACTGAAATACGCATGGTGCCTCGAGCACGGCTACTGCATCCCCAGGGACCGCAAGGGCGCACTCGACATCTATGTCGCGATGGCCAACAACAAGGTCCCCGTCGCCATGTACGAGGCCGGAAGATGCTACATGGACGGAGTCGGTACCGACAAGGATGAGAACATGGGATATGCCTGGTTCTACACCGCACAGGCATGCGGAAGCATCGAGGGTGACTTCGGTATGGCACGCTGCATGCTCGGAGGAATCGTCGAGGACAAACGCGAGGAAGGATACAGGCTCCTCAAGCAGACCGCCGATGCCGGATGCCCCGATGCGATGTACATGTACGCACAGCACCTCACCAAGGGCGGAAAGAACGTCAAGAAGGATGAGAAGGCCGCCATGGCTCTCCACAAGAGGATCGCAGACATGGGCCGTGCCTCGTCCGAGGTCTACATGGCCCAGTGCTACACCGCAGGAGAAGGTGTGAAGAAGGATGTCAAGGCGGGAGTCGAGTATGCACTCCGCGCGGCAGCCCACGGAAGCACCGAGGGAACCTACCTCGCAGCATCCGCACTCCTCACCGGTTCCGGAGTCAAGAAGGACGAAGGAAAGGGATTCAGGATGATGCAGACCGCATCCGACAACGGATACATGAAGGCCACCTACTCCCTTGCCAACTGCTACGCACGCGGAAGGGGTGTCAAGAAGGACAACTCCAAGGCCTTCGAGTACCACAAGAAGCTCGCAGAGCAGGGATTCATCAAATCGATGGTCTTCGTCGGAGAGGCACACTACTACGGTAACGGCGTCAAGGAGGACCACGCAGAGGCACTCAGGCTGTTCCAGATCGGAGCCGAGAAGGATAATGCATTGTGCCAGTACTATCTCGGAGACTGTTACGACAAGGGTAACGGCGTGAAGAAGGATGAGAAGACCGCCATGAAATGGTACAAGAAGGCGGCCGACCAGGGACACAAGGTCTCCGTTCAGATCCTTGAAGAACGCAAGACCCAGGCCATCCTCGAGGACGAATCACCCTTCGCAACCTTCGAGAAGAGTGCAAGGTCCGGTAACGCCCAGTCCATGTACATCCTCGGAAGGTATTACGAGGACGGTATCGGAATCGAGAAGAACCCTGCGAAAGCCAAAGAGTGGTACCAGAAAGCCAAGAAACGCGGAAACGCAGCGGCGAAAAGGGCACTCGAGGCTCTCGAAAAGAAACAGTAAATTTACTCCCCCTCACGGGGGAGAAATCCACTTTTTTAAGGTTTAATCAGAAAGGATGCAGGTACATAACGACTGCAACGACCGCGCAAACAACCGACATGATGAGGGGGAATTTGCTGACGATCTTGGTCTGAAGTGAGGTGTCAACCCAAGGTAACATAATACCCACATTGCGAAACTTCTTAAAAAGCGTTGTCCAGAAAACCGTTTTATCGGACATCGTAATTGTGAGCTTATGGCTCTCGTTAGGACTTTTATCTCAATCCCTGTGCAGAACACAACCGGCATGGATCCGCTCATGCGCGACCTCCAGGGAATCAGAGGTGTGAAGACCTCCAACGTCAGACAACTGCATATCACACTCAGATTCTTGGGTGACGTCGACGAGGAAAGGATAGACGAGATCGAGAAGATCGTCAACGATTCCATCATGGGAGTCAAGCAGGCAAGACTCAACATCAAAGGTGTCGGAGCCTTCCCCAACGAAAGAGCCCCCCGCATTCTATGGGCAGGGATCGAGACCGAGATCCCCCTGGTGAAGATCTCGGAGGAGATTTCAAGAAGGTTCAAAGCAGCCGGAATCCCTTTTGACGAGAAGCCGTTCAAACCCCATATCACGGTGGGAAGGATCGAAGGACATCCCAATCTGGCACATGTGATCAGTAAGTACAGGAACACTGAGTTCACGACCCTAATCCCTAATGCGGTACACATCATGAGGAGCGAACTGACTCCCAATGGTGCCGTCCACACGATCATGAGGGTTTGTTATCTCCATTGATGGAGCGTACGCTCAAACTGAGATGTGAAAAATCAACAGGACTCCCACCTGCTGTGGCTTTTAACCTCTGCGCCGAAGCGCTCTGAATATTCTACTCCTTTGAGGTCTTTGTCCTCTCAGGCAAGGTTTCGCCGTGTTCCCACGACTAAGTGATAGAACCCATTCACCCCACACAAGCTGTTAGACTTGTATGCTTTCTATCGGACGTTCCGTTTTCATTAGGATAGCTTCGGACTTGGACTTATGTCCCTCGCCAGCTCTTTTCCTACCTACTCCCTTCGACAGAGTCAAACTGCTACCCGGTTGTTTCCCTTCGGCGGACAGAACCATACCATCCGCGTCTTTCCGATCCACGGCCGCATAAGATAAGGAACATTATCGTACGCGGGTTTTTCATCGGATACTTTTTCGGATTTTTTCAATCCGAGAGATCTGTGCCTGTTTAGCCGGAGCCTCAGACTCCGTTCCACCTTGCGGTTCGCTTACATTGCATTATGGTTTCTTTCGATCCCGTATCCGACCGTGCTGTAGATATCCATTGCGTGCCTCGCAACACCCTTGAGAAGTGCTGCGGACTACGACAGAACACGAACCGATAGGTCCCCGGTTTCCCGATATTCTACCGAACCGTTCATCCGCTTTTATACGGACTACATTCTGCAACCCTTAATTGCAAATTGCTCTATATATAATTTGGGAAAATTTCAGACCCTTTTTTATTATATTCGCGAACTCATCCAACTTCAACGACGATTGCCTCCATCGGAAACGAAGGTAGTGTCAAAGCTAACATGCTAACTGTAGTACCCTCCCTTTATATGCAAGAACAAGTAGGATAAACTATGTCAGAAGGGGATGTACTGAACGGAATCAACGGGATGGATTATGAGGTACTGTTTGCAGTAAGAGATCTCATCAGACTGTATGCCGACAACCAGAGGGCAATCTATGGACGTTCCTCGGAAAGGTTGTTGAAGATCGTCGGTGTCCTCGACGAAGAGATCGAATCGGTGTCCGATTCTCTCTGATGGGAGGCATTCCAACACATATTTTCGGCAATTCCTTTAAAATGCCTATTGCAATTCAGTATACATATCAAAGCCATATGGGTGACACAATGGGCAAAGAAGAAGTCTTACAGAACGCAGTCAACATCATCAGAGGTCTGACCGGCGTCCGCGATGCATTCCTTCTCGACGAAGATATCAAGGCACAGATGATGGCAGAGGAGAATACCGTCATGGGATCCGGTGGAACCACCGTCGACAACCAGGGTATCAAAGAGGCGTTCAAACGCCAGTACGTCATCGCACTCGTCAAAGATCCCCGTTTCAGGCCCCCGCCCGAACCCACCATCCTCATGATGTCCGACGGTGTCGAGGTCGGTAAGGAGATCTTCCCCTGGACCGCACACGAGGTCGAGGGTGAGAATGTCGTATGGCTCTCCGACGGATTCTGCATCTTCGTTGACAGGATCCAGGACAAACCCACCTCGTTCGTGATGCCTCCCGTATCCTTCCCCGAGCTGAACCCCAGCAACGGATGCAAGGACGTCGTCTCCTGCAGTCCCGCACCCACCACCGACCTCATGATGAGGAAGTGGCACGGAATGGAGGACAACGGAAAGCTCGCATCCGTCCTCGTCGGATTCAACCTCGTCGACAATGAGTGAACTTCCTTCGGTCTGGAAAAACATTATCCAAATGCCCGAGTTCTCGGGCTACACATTCTCCACCGGTCCGGCACCCAGGACCGA
>JAKSHV010000102.1 GCA_024399225.1 archaeon
TCATCACCAACGCCATCAACGCACCCCGCGGAAAGCTCACTTCCGAGACCGAACCTTTCGTTCCCCTCGCAGAGGGACTCGGAGTCTTCGCAAACCACCTCAACAAGGGCAAATCCGTCACCAACTTTGAGGTCGTTGCAAACGGTGCAATGGCAAACGGCGACACCAACCTCCTCAGGGTCTACGCAGTCAAGGGATTCATCAGGGACATCGTCGGTGCAGACAATGCAAACCTTGTCAACGCCGAGCCCGTCGCAAAATCCAAGGGAGTCGAGATCAAGGATTCCAAGAACCCCGGATCCGTCAACTACTCCAACATCCTCGAGATCAAGACCGTCGCAGACGGACAGACCGCAACCATCAGCGGTACCGTCTTCGGAGAGGAGCCCAGGCTCGTCGGATACAACGGATACTCCTTCAACGTGCCCCTCGCAGGCAACATGGTCTTCCTCAACTACGCTGACAAGACCGGTGTTGTCGGAGCCGTAGGTACCGTTCTCGGAAAAGCAAACATCGACATCCAGCAGATGGCCGTTTCCGTCAACGGAACCGGAAAGGCCCTCATGGTCCTCCTCGTCGGCAGTGCACTCGGTGCAGATGTCGTCGCAGACCTTGCAAAGGCCATCGATGGAACCGCACAGTTCGTAAACGTCAACTGAACCCCCTTAATGGAGCTGAACACATGATCACTGTAGATGATTTGACCCTGGCAATAGAGCACAGTTTCTCCGGAGACATGGTGCTGGAACATGAGGAAGCATTCGATCTGGCTCAGCACGTGCTGAATTTCTTCGGCTACTCCAACAGGATCATCGACAACGTCCTCGAACCCGAAGACCGCGACGCATTCTACATGCTCGAGGACTCCGGAGTTCTCACCACCGAGCGTGAGGAGATCACCCTCTACGACGGACGTGAGTGGAGGATCCACTACTGGCTGTTCAAGAATGACAAGATCCAGGAGCTCATCGTCAACGAGAAACCCGCAGAGGTCGAGGTTGTCGAAGAGGAGGTCGACCTGTACAAGGAGCTTCCTCCTGAGGCCTGGGTCAGGCACACCAAAGACGAGGAATGACCTTCCCCAACTATTTCCCATACAAGTACAGGCCCGGCCAGGAGGACATAGTCCGCCTGGTACGGGATTCTGTACATGATGGGCACAACCTTGTATTGGAATCGGGAACGGGAACGGGTAAGACTTCCGTCTCCATGACCGCGGCATTGGAAGGTGTCGCGGGAACCCGCCGCAAGGTAATCTTTTTGACAAGGACCAAGTCCCAGCAGAGACAGATCGCATTGGAATCCCGTGCCATCGGAAGCAAGGTGGAGGTCCTCTGCGCATCCATGCAGGGACGCGGTGCATCAACCTGCCCTATGATGGAGAACAACCGCGACCTGGCAACAGGTACTTCCGAGGAACTCTCCAAACTTTGTGCGACACTCAAGAAAGGGAACACGGAGGCAGGGCGCTGTCTGTTCTTCGACAATCTGACCAGCGAGAGGATCGAGGCTTGCGTATCGTTCATGAGATCCTCCCACCCGGATCCTGAGGAATTCAGAGAATTCTGTTCCGCAGCAGGCATATGTCCATACGAGGCTTCCAAACGTATCCTGCAGTATGCGAATATCATCAGTGCTCCATACGCATTTTTCTTCATTCCCGAGATACGCGGACACTTCATGGAGTGGGCAGGCATCTGCGAAAGGGAAGCGGTAGTCATCGTTGATGAGGCACACAATGTGCCAGCATATCTGCGTGAGATCCAAACCTATCGTACAACCAAGCGTTCGATGGAACTATCCCTAGCCGAGGCAGAGGAGGAAGGAGATCCCGAATTACTCGACGGCATCACGGTTTGTGATGTAATCCAGATGATGCAGGAGATCCTTGTTGATGTTCAGAAGGAATATCTTCGTCGTGACAACGACCTGATCCCTCCAGGCTATCTTGAAGAGGAGATGATGTCCCGTTTGGGAATGACCACGTTCGACATCAGAAACCTCCTGATCAACATGTACGGTGTGGGAGAGGCGGTGGCGGACAGAAAGAAGATGGCACGTAAACTGCCACGTTCACACATCTTGACACTGAGCAGATTCCTTCTTTCATGGTTATCCTGCGAGGACTCCTCCCACGTGTTCCTTGTATCGGGAGGAGACAATCCTGCATTGGAAGCATACTGCCTCGATCCCAGGGAGGTTGCGGAGGAATTCAATTACTGTCATTCCTCCGTACACATGTCGGGAACTCTGAATCCCCTCGATGCCTATTCTCTGGAACTGGGTCTTTTCGATCCCATCCTGAACACGTTCGAATCTCCGTTCTCCAAGGATAATCTGAAGGTAGGGTATGTGCGTGATGTCTCCACCAAATACACCGAACTCAACAGCGAGGAAGGGGACACGTACGAGCGTCTCAAGGAATATGTGATTACGCTTGTGAACAGTGTTCACAGGAACACCGCTGTGTTCTTCCCTTCATATTCTCTAATGGAGCGTTTCATCGAGGATGACGTACCTTTTATCCTGAACCGTGAGATCTACTACGAACGCAGTGATATGCCGCAAAGCGAACTCATGGATCAGATGATGGACTTCCGCTGTAACGAAGGCAGCGTTCTGTTTGCTGTCACCGGTGGGCGTATCAGCGAAGGTCTCGATTTCCCTGGCAAGGAGTTGGAACTTGCCATCATAGTCGGTATTCCCTATGGACGTCCGTCCGCCAAACAAGATGCTCTGATTGGCTATTGTCAGTCACGTTTCGGAAAAGGCTGGGACATGGCCGTCAAGATCCCGGCGATACGTAAGATCAGGCAGGCTATCGGTAGGCTGATCCGTTCAGAAAGAGATCGTGGAATGGCTGTGATTCTGGATTACAGGGCAGCATCTATGAAGGAACTCAATGCCGAACCCCTTGATGATCCCGTGGCGGAGGTCGTCAAGTTTTTCGAACAACGATAAATAGCATAGTGCGATGTGAGTGTATGCAGATTGAAGTGGACGAAGACGTCAAGCAAATGGTACTCAATGAGAAACACGACTACCGTATCTGTACCGCATGCATGGGTCCCGCACTTGTTTCCACCGAGGTTAAGGTCCCTAAGGAATCCGACATTAAGATTCCCGTCGGAGAATACACCATTTACGTATCCCGTGTACAGGCACCTTACGTCGACAGGATCACCATGGATATGCTCTATGATGAGGCTGAAATCGACTCCTGTCCTGCGTTCTATTCTTACACAGATAAGAAAAGGCACGGAATGCAGTAATCAGCAGTCTCTGACTGCGTTTTCTGCACAGATTCTGGCAAGTTCTACGATGTTGGTCTTCTCGTAGTATGCCTGGGTCTTTTTCATGTCTGCTTCAGTGACGACCTTCTTGGGTACGACGGTGCAGCCTACTGCAGGCAGGTTGGAAAGATCGTAGGTTCCAATCTCCTTGGCGATGTCAATGATCTCCAGCTTGTCGTATCCGATGAGTGGTCTGAGAATGGTGAAATCAACGCCTGCAACTTCTGATTTGATATTGAGCAGGGTCTGGGATGCAACCTGCCCAAGTGAGTCGCCCATGATGATGACTTTGGCCCCCAGTTTCTGACAGAGATTTTTGGCAGTCAGCTGCATTGCGTGTTTACACATGACGCACTGGTAAAGGCTGTCAATCTGGGTTTTGATTATTCCCTGGGTCTCCCCATGGTTGGCGAGGTACAGGGGCATTTCCTGACCGGTGACCTTGCGGAGCTGTTCAGCAATCTTTCTAGCGTTGTTCACGGGTCCGTCGTCTGCAAAAGGACGGTTGTCCATGTGGAGAAGAATTACTTCCGCTCCGGCCTTGGCCATGATGTAAGCGGCCACGGGGGAGTCTATACCGCTGGACATTAGACAGATTGCTTTCATGTATTGATCCTTCCGAAATCGAAACCGGCGGGGAGTCCTTCGGACTGTTCGTAGGATTCTCCCTCATCCATCATTGAATAAAGAGCTTTGACGAACTCGCGGAGACCTTCCACTTCGGACTTGAGGGCTTCAACCTCTTTCTTCAGGTCCTGGAATTGTTTGGCCTCTTCTTTGTTCATCAGATTTTCACGTCTCCGTAATCATCTGCGAGTTTCCTGGGCTGGGAACGCCTGCACTTGGGACAGTAGAGGTTCTTGTTTCCTTTTGCCTTGAGCTCGGTCTTGCAGATGCCGCACTGTGCGCGGATGACTCCGAGGTGGGCATCCTTGGTGGTGATCTGGAGTGAAGGTTTGACACTGATGACGCGTCCGCGGACGAGGTCTCCCTTTCTGAACTCCTCGGCGACGTTGTCGGTGTAGTCGGGGGAGATCTTGGAGACATGGATGGTGGCTACGGTGCTGCTTCCGATGCTTCTGTCGGTTCCCTCGGCTGCGATGGCAGTAGCGGTGGCCATGGTTTTCCTGCAGTCGTCGATGGTGAGGTAGATGATGTCCCCTTCTTTCAGAATGTTAGGGGGGTTGCAGGGAATGACCTTTGCGATGCATTCCGTATCGTCGAGTACGAGGGTGCCGACCTGGGATGCGTAGATCTTTCCATCCCTGACATAGGTGCCTTCTGCAGCGACATATTCTTCTTCAACTGCAATCTCGTCTCCGGGAAGAACCTGTTTTGATGTCATGATATCTCTCTGAATGTCATTGGATAACTACCGCGGCAATTTCCACGGTCTGTTTCGCCTTTGTATGGAATGAGAAAGTATGGGGGATTACGTACTTATAAATTTTATAAGAAACGAGGGAACGCCCCTTTTCTTCTGCATACGTCCTGATGAAGTCAAGGGTGTTGGCCATATGGATGGAATACACCTT
>JAKSHV010000103.1 GCA_024399225.1 archaeon
TGACGGATCCGAGGAAGATCGAGTACATCTACGGAAGGGACGACATCATGATCATCATCGATGAGAACGAGCTCGGACCATTGAAGAAACAGAGTTCGCTGTTCGATTTCTGATCACTGTCCGGAATTAAGGGACTGGTATGCCAGTCCCCATTCCTTCAGGGGTTCTATAATCGGACGGAGCGTCTGTCCGAGTTCGGTGAGCGTGTATTCCACCTTCACGGGGACCGTCGGGAAGATCTCGCGCACTACCAATCCGTCCTCCTCCATCGAACACAATGCTTCGGTAAGGACCTTACCTTGAACTTGAAGAATCCGAGTCTAGTGACGATGTCCTCCTTGATGGTCTCCTCCACGACATCCGCCCCATCAAGTGAGATCTCCGGGAAGAAGACTTTCTAGATGCACATGGGCGCGGTCCTCTTGATGTCGTTCATGGGGAAGTCCAAGCGGGAACGGATGCCGAGGAACACGGTCTTGAGTATCTCCCTGAAGGACTGTTTCTGTGCGTAGAGGTTTCCGTCGTCGCCGTAGTAGTAGACGATCGGTTTTACCAAGGTGGCACCGTTGGGGAACCTCTTGGAGGAGATGACGTGCACCGCGACGTACATCATCTCGAATTCTCCCCTGATGTAGGCTAGGTTGTAGCAGCATACGAAGCTGAGCAGGAATGCCAGGTACCAGATGTTGGTGGTGTCCAGGAAATGACGGCCGATGAAGTCTCCGATGAACGGGGAGAAGGCGATGAGCATCAGGGAGAGGGTGGCAGGGTATTACGGAGCACGAATCGTTTATCTCTGTATTCTAAAGACAAGTTGAATACCCTTCACTGTTGTTATGCTAATTAGTAGCATTGTATATATCCACGCGTAGTAATGACATTATGGATTTAACATCCAAGTGTATAAAATGGACAAAAAGATTCTCGCTATACTCGCTGTGGCGATCGTCGTTGTCGCTGGAGCTAGTGTCGCATTCGTTATGATGGACAAGAATAACGATTCCGACAAGCCTATCGACATCGTCGGCCATAACGTCTACCTGGAGATCTTCGGTAATGCAAACGGGGACTACAGGCTCGATAACGATGATGTGAATATCATCCAGGATTTCGTGGATGCAAAGATTTCTGAAAAGGACCTCATCAAGGTCACCGATTCTGACAAGAAGGAGACCCACTTCCTTGCTGATGCCAACCATGATGGAAAGGTCACCCAGGAGGATGTAGATTATCTCAAATCTGTCATTGACAGGTCTGCAAAATATATCCACTTCGTCGACGGATATGGACACATTTCCAAATGCCCAACTAAGATTGACAGAATTGCATCTGAATATCTCCCTAATGCAGAGATTCTCTCTCTTTTCGGACTCCAGGACAAGATTGTTGCAGTTGACAACGCACCCTATCTCCTCGGAGACCACTACCTTATGAACATGTCTGCTGACAAGAGGGCTGCAGTTGTCAACATGAACAGCAACTCTGCACCCAACTACGACCTTGTTGCCGGAAAGAACCCCGACATCTGGATGACTTTTACAGATTCCGTAATGAAGAAGAGGGAAAGCGGACAGACCAATGCTGAAGTTTTCAGTCTCAACATGAACACCTTCGATGCCGACAACATCTACGCAAGCGGATGTGTCAAGGGAGTCCTTCTTGCAGGACATCTCTTCAACGACACCGAAACCTCCGAGAAGTATGTTCGCTGGATTGTCGACCTTTACGATTCCATCCACGAGAAGACCAAGGATATCGCCGACAAGGACAAACCCACCGTCCTCTACACCATGTACGCACACTACATCACCACCGGCGATGCAAACAAGACTCTCCGTGTCTATACTGACACCGACCCCTGCTACGAGGCCACCGAGCTCGCGGGAGGAAAGAACTTCGTCGATTCCATCAAGAACCTTAGTTCTTACCCCTCCAGTCAGGGTAACAGCTACCAGATCAACATTGATTACTTCGCAGATCCTGCAGTCAAATATGACTACCTGTTCTGCCACTCTGTCAAATACCAGGGTAACGGACTCGTCGTAGATGCTGTCCCCGCACAGGGATATCTGTGTAATGATAACACTGAGTTCAAGACCAAGCAGATGGCTCTGAACGAAATCGGACTGTTCGCAGGTCTCGAGGACGACCAGTGCTACATCACCAACAGCGACTACAGGAACAATGCCGCAGGAGGACTTCTCCTCTCCGCATACATGGCAATCACTCTGCACCCTGATCTCTTCAAGGACTTTGACATGCAGCAGATCCACCAGAGCTATCTCGACATGCTCGGATATGATTATGATCTGTCCAAGAAAGGTGTGTTCTACTACCAGTACAGCTGAATAATTTTACCGGGGGCAACCCCGGGCCACAACCTGTGATATCATGGACGTACCCACACAGTTCTCGCATCGCAAGCAGGAAATCGAGTTGGAGAAACGCAAGATCCTGAAATCCAGAAGCACCAGGATAATGTTCATGCTGGCTCTTCTTGCAGTTGTAATCATCGCAGCAGGATACTCGGTCACCCAGGGATCGACATCGATCTCCATTCTCACTACCTATGAGGTCCTCTTGAACGACCTTACACAAAGTCTGTTCGATATCGAATATTTCGATGTACACCCCTCTTATACATTCATCGTGAACCACATCCGTGGACCTCGCGTAATGATGGCGGTTTTCGCCGGAGCAATCCTGGCATTGGGTGGAGCCCTTATGCAGACTCTATTCAGGAATCCGTTGGCAACGCCTTATACTCTCGGAATATCATCCGGAGCCGGATTCGGAGCCACACTCTACTTCATTTTCGGGATATCACTCCTCCCGGGTACGTATGGGCTTATCGCTAATGCATTCATCTGTTCAATGATCCCTGCGGCAATAATCTTCGTTGCTGCCACCAATAAGAAAGTCACTCCGACCACCATGGTTCTCGGGGGAGTTGCCATCTCATACATGTTCAGTGCCTGCAACACACTCTCACAGTATTTCGGAGATTCTGATGCAGTAAAGGACGTAGTTTTCTGGTCTGTCGGAGACCTCAACTCTGTATCACTTTCACAGGTTCCATATGCCGCCATTACTGCACTGCTTCTCTTCGCTTTTTCAATGATTATTTCACGTAACCTCAATATTATGAGGATGGGTGATGATTCTGCCAAATCCCTCGGCGTCAATGTAAATGTAACACGTATTGCAGTTGTGGGTGTGGTGTGCCTGAGTACGGCTGTAATCATTTCATTTACCGGACCTATCGGATTCGTCTGTCTTCTGTCCCCCCACATCTCGAGAAAACTTGTCGGAAACGACCTCAGGTACCTCCTCCCTGCTTCAGCTGTCATCGGGGCGACACTCCTTGTCTTTGCCGATTATCTCGCAAAGATGGCTTTGGATCCGATCTTACTGCCCGTTGGAGCGATTACCGCACTTATCGGTGCGCCAGTCTTGAGCTATCTACTTTTTATCAAGAGAGCAAACACGCCCGATTAAAAACGGGAAATTACCCTTCCGGGAAAAGCTCCCGGAAGGTTTTCATATATATTGAGAAATAAGAATCGGTTTAGTCAGCGGAGATATTGTCCAGAATGACGATTCTCTTACGTCCGAACATCTCTACGACCTCTGCATCTACTTTGTACACTGTGCGGATGTTTTCCTTTGTAAGTACTTCATCTGCCGGACCGAATGCATGAACCTTCCCGTTATGGAGAAGGGCGACCTTGTCACAGTATCTTAGCGCAAGATCGAGATCGTGGATGATTGCCACGGCACTCACACCGCGTTCGGTGACGATCTTGGATACCATGTTCATGACTTCCAACTGGTATTTAATATCCAAATTGGAGGTGGGTTCATCAAGAAGCATCACCTTTGCTTCCTGGGCAATAGCCCTTGCCATCAGTACGCGTTGGGATTGTCCGCTACTGAGTTCGTTGAATCCATGTGATGCCAGATGGGCAACATCCAATTCTTCCATAATGTGCCACACTCTCTCCTCATCCTCCTCGGTACAGTGCCAAGTCGTATGTGGCATGCGGCCCATAAGCACGACATCGAAGACATTCGGTGCACTCATCTCATCAACCGAATTCTGCGGAACATACCCGACCTTCTGGGCAACCTGCTTGTACGTAAGCTCCTTTATGTCTTCACCTAGAAGCGCTATATGTCCCTGCTGGGGTTCATGAATCTTGTTCAGGCATTTTATGAAGGTGGTTTTACCACAACCGTTTGGGCCGAGAATACCAATAATCTCTCCTGGAGATATGCACATATCCACACCGTTGAGGATAATCTTGCTTTCCTCGTAGGAAAATTCAACGCCAGTTGCTTCGATGATAGCCATTGGGATAATATCCGAATAATGAATTAAAAAACATTGGCGAATTAATCCAATCATTCACGGGTTGGCTTGGTTATATCTTTATGAGGAATCTTACTTTCGCCCATCCTCCTGTGAACTTCTTATACCATTCATAACGCGATGGTTGCGCGTACGGACTTCTATGGATCGTAGGAGCATTGACAGGATCCTTTCGGGACAGGTGAACGAGTTCTGGGACACCCGCCCCGTTAAAAGACGGGGGAAGATGGCCCTTGTTGAGATCGAGACAGGGGTACTCCGGGGATTCGGCAATCTCGACGACGTCTCCGAGATGCCCTATTCCGAGTACTACCAGTACTACGGGATGAAACGCCACCGCTGTGAATCCGTTCCTTCCAGCAACGGAACCGTGAAGGCATACCGTTTCAGGCTCTCCGGTTCTTATCTGCTGACGGATC
>JAKSHV010000104.1 GCA_024399225.1 archaeon
GATGCGAAAGAGGTTTTGGTTTCGAGTATCTGGGTCTCTTCGGTTTCGGAGGATTTCTCCACCTTCACCGACTCCCCGTCCACGGACAGGATACGGTAGACCTCTTCGTAAGGAATACCCTCGGGACGGCCGTCCACGGTCTTGCTGACCTTGTACCTGAACTCGGTCCCTGCCTTGAACATGGGATCACTCGAACTTCATTCCGATGGATGCCATCTGCTCGGTGAATCCGGGATAGGAGACGTTCCAACAGGCATCATTCTCCATGGAGATGGGTCCGTCGGAGATCAGGGATGCGATGGAGGCAGCCATCATCATCCTGTGGTCGCCGTTGTGTTCGATCCTTCCGCCGTGGAGCCTCTCGACACCGTTGATGATGCATCCGTCGTCGGTTCCGGTGATGTCTGCTCCAAGAGTTTTCAGCATCTTCTCGGTCAGTGCGATCCTGTCGGACTCCTTGAACCTGAGGTGGGGTGCCCCGTACAGCCTGCTCCTTCCCTTTGCGGTGGAGAGGAGGACTGCGACGATGGGGAAGAGATCGGGGATGTTTCCCATGTCGATCTCGGCGCCTTCCAGCACTCCGGTGTTGCTGCAGGTGATCTCGTCCTCGTGGACATCGATCTTGCATCCTACTTGTTTCAGGACATCGATGATCATCCTGTCGCCCTGGGGGTCGGACATGTCCATTCCCCTGACGGTGACGGAACCTGCGATACCTCCTGCGACCAGGGGGAATGCGGAGGATGAGAAGTCCGCGGGGACCCTGTAGTCTATGGGTTTGTAATGCTGGGGTTCGGCGTGGTAGACGAGGTTCTCCTCGGTGACCTCCACTCCGAACCTGGACATCATGGTGGTGGTGATGTCGATGTAGGGATTGGAGACCAGGTTTCCGGTGATCCTGACGTCCATGGGACGTCCCGCGAGGGGACTCGACATGATGAGCGAGGAGACGAACTGGGAGGAGACGCTTCCGTCGATGACGAGCTCGCTTCCGGTGATGGGTCCGCAGACCGTCACAGGGGGCTTTCCGTCGTTGGAGGAACATTTCACTCCCGCATCGCTCAGCGACTTGAGAAGGGGGCCCATGGGCCTCTTCTGGATGGAGCTGTCCCCGGTAAGGGTGACCTCCTTGTCGAACAGGGAGGAGATACCGGTCATCAGACGCATGGTGGTACCGGAGTTGAGGACATCGATTGTCCTGTCTGGCACATGGATCTTCTCGCATTCCACGTGGACGCAGTTCTCGCCCTCGGTGACGGTGGCACCCATGGCCCTGACGGCGTCCATGGTGGCCCTGGTATCGAATGAGGACAGAGGGGAACCTACGGTACACTTTCCCTCGGAAAGTGCCGAAAGGATGATCGCTCTGTGGGTGTGGCTCTTCGACGGGGGAGGGGAAACCTTTCCCTTCGCCTGTCCGCCCATGAATGTGATGTCTGCCATTTATCTCGTCTCCGTAACGATGGTGTTGCAGGGAAGTTTCTCGGCGATCTCCTTTCCTTTACCGGTCTCGCAGACCACTGCAACCGCAGGGCCGGTTCCGGAGATGCCTGCCGCCAGAGCGCCGAGCTCCAGGGCCTTATCGATGATCTCGGTGCTCTCGCCGGTGACACCAGCGATGAGCTTTCCGTTGAGTGTGAGTGCCTTGAGAACATCGGTCTCGGCGATCTTCTTGATCTCCTCCATCTCGGGGGCGACCGCCTGGTACTTCTCCTTGGGGACCTTGTTCTTGATGTAATCGGGGGTGCAGAGGATCACATCGTATCTGGCTAAAGGCTCCTGCTTCAGGATCCTGTTCTCGTAGTTGCTGGTGACGATGTAGCCTCCGAGCTCGCATCCGCATGCGTCGTCATAGGAACCGGTGACGGTGACCTTGGCCTCCTTCGCGCATTCGACACCGAGCTTGATCATCTCGATGGTGTCCATCTCCTCATCGTATGCGTCCAGGACCGCCTTGATGACGGCGTTGCACACGGAGGATGAGCTCTTGAGTCCCCTGGACGGAGGGATCTCGGATTTGATCGTAAGGTGATAATTGACCCCGGGATCCTGACCGATCCTCTCGAGGGTCCTGCGTACGCATATCCTTGCAAGGTTGTCGTCGGTGTCCTCGCCGATGATCTTCACATAGGGTTCGGTTCCCCTGAGGTCGAAGGCGGCCTCGGTGGTGAGTGCGATACCGATGACCGCACCGGTTCCGCTGACGATTCCGTTGAGGACGGATATGCATCCGTGGGAGGTTCCGATTCCGCTCATTCTATCGCTTTCCTCATGACCTCGGTGTCGGGTTTCACACCGAACCATTTCTCGAAGGACATGGCACCCTGGCCGACGAGCATGTCCCTTCCGTCGGCGACGATGCATCCTTTGGACTTTGCGGCCTTGACAAGCTGGGTCTCCCTGTTGTAGACCATGTCCATGACTGTGATGCCGCTGTTCAGGTCTGCAAGGTCGAACATGTATTCGGAATCCCCCTTCATGCCGATGGGGGTGCAGTTAATAACCGCGTCGTATCCTTTGAGGGTCGCCTCGGTCGCGATGTTGCAGCCCATCTCGTCGCATACTGCCTTCACCTTGTCGGGGGACCTTCCGAGCATGTAGGTCTCGCAGCCGGACTCCATCGCCGCATAGACCGCTGCCCTGGATGCTCCTCCGGATCCGAACACGAGTACCTTGGAGCACTCGGAGAGCTTCTTTCCGGCCCTCTCGAAGGAATACAGCACTCCTGCGTAGTCGGTGTTGGTTCCGATGAGTTTTCCGTTGCTGTTGACGATGGTGTTGACGGCACCCATCTTCTCGGCGGGACCCTCCACGGAATCGAGGTGGGGGATGATGTCCTGCTTGTAGGGGATGGTGACGTTCATTCCGCTGATGTCGTACTCGCGGATCACGTTCTCGACATCGTCAAGATTAGGGGAATCGAACTTCAGATAGAGTCCCTTGATCCCCTTGTCCTTCATGGCGGCACCCTGCATCTGCGGGGACATGGTGTGTCCCAGAGGGTGGCCGATGATTCCGACGAGTCTGCAATCGTCGCCGAGTTCGTTCATCTCGGCTGCGGACAGCTGTCCCTCGGCGGTCTTCTTTCCCACATATCCGAACGAGAAGTCGTTGCCGAGAAGCACCTGCCTGATGCGGGTGACGGTTCCCAGCTCGCCCATTCCCAGGATGAGGTGTTTCCTCTCGGTGGAGGTGGCGACCTTCCAGATGGTGTGCAGGTCGGAGAAAGTGTTGACCCTGCACGCGCATTTGGAAAGCTCCTGGTTTCCGTGGTTCATGATCTCCCTCAGCGCTTCCTCCGAGGGGGTCTTCTCGAAATCGTGGACGGAGCGGATCTTCCTGAAGGGGATCTCGGCATCGGATTCGCCGATGTCCACCAGTCCCTTGAAGTCCCTGGGGACTTCGGAGATGTCCTTGCCGGCAAGGGTCACGATGGAGTTCTCGTCGGCATAGTAGGGCGGGACGTCGAAGACATCCAGCCTGATCTCGTGCATGTCGGCGTCCGCCGGCTTATCCGGTACGGACCCGTACGAAGCGCAGACACGCATGGTGCTCACTTCTCCGTGATGGTCTCCTCGATCTTCATACCGAAGTGCCTGCCTCCGGTGGTGAGGTGTGCGAGGATCTTGTCTCCTACCTTGAGCTTGGTGACGGAGGTCGCGCCCTTGGGGTTGACGACCTTGATGGTCTCAGCGTTCTGGAGGATGACGTTGTAGGACTTGTTTCCGTCAGTGGCGGTGACGAGGAGGAAGGGCCTGACCTCGACCTTCGCCCTTCCGACGGAGGCGGTCCTGGTGTTTCCCTCCCTGTCGCAGAGGGTTACGGGTGCTCCGGCGGAGAGCTCGGAGAGGTACCTGGTCTTTCCGCCGGGGACCATGCAGTACATGTGGACGGCACCGGCGTTGACCCTGAAGGGCCTGGTGGCGACGTAACCGTTGGCCTCGCTCTCGCTCTGGATGAGGAAGAGGCAGCTTGAGGAGGATCCGCAAAGCATTCCCTCCCCGGGTTTCATGAGACAGCAGGTGTCGACGCAGACCCTGTCGCCCATCTCGACGGCTTCGATGGCGGTGACCTCTACCTCCTGGAGCGCGACGGGCTCGGAGACGGTCAAAATATCCTTGAATTTTCCAATCTCGCGGAAGTCCTCGGTCTGGATGACGACGCCGTCGACTCCCTTCTCCATGGTGGTGAGGTAGAGTTCGGCCTCCTCCCTGTTGGATGCGAGGGACATGATCCTGGTTCCGGCGAGCCTGAACTTGGCGATCATGTTCTCGAGGGGGATGATGGTCCAGTCGGAGGTGTCCACGATGATGGTCTTCTTCTTTCCCACAAGGTTCAGGACCCTGTCCTGTGCCTCGGGGGTGTCGATGACTGCGAATTCGACAGAATCGTCGACGGGCTTTCCGTTGTCGAGGTAGATGACCTCGTCGAGCTTTCCCATCTCGGCGAGTGCTTCATCCCCTTTCCTCAGGATGAGGCAGGAGATTCCGGACTCGAGTGCGGTGCTGACGATGTTCTTCCTGTCGGCAAGGTTCGCGGGCAGGTCGGCCCTTACGAAGATCTTCTTTCCATCCATCTCAATCACAGGAACTTTGCTGCTTCTTCGACGGAGTAGTCCTCGAGGACGATCTTGGAGATTGCCCTGGTGATTCCCTCGACGTTCTTGTTCTGGAAGACGTTCCTTCCGATGGAGACTCCCTTTCCTC
>JAKSHV010000105.1 GCA_024399225.1 archaeon
TTTCCGGTGTAACTCTCGTCGAAGAAGAATCCTCCGGTGATGGTGGGGATTCCGATACGGTTTCCGTAGTCACGGATTCCGGAGACGACACCGCTCATGAGATACCTGGGGTGTTTGATTCCCTGGGGCATCTCTCCGGGCCTGTCGGGATATCCGAAACAGAGGGGATCGGCAAGTCCGATGGGCTGTGCACCCATACAGATGACGTCCCTGACAATTCCACCGATACCGGTTGCGGCTCCTCCATAGGGTTCGATTGCAGAGGGGTGGTTGTGACTCTCAACCCTGAGAGCATATCCGTAATCGTCATCGAAGACCATGACACCAGCGTCTCCCCTGGAGAGGATGTCCTCACGGTCGATACCGAAAACGAATTCCTTCAGGACGGGCTTGGAGCTCTTGTAGCAGCAGTGCTCGGACCATGCCTGACCGAGGGACTGAAGCTCTACATCGGTGGCTTCCCTGCCCTCTTTGACGAAATAATTCTGAACGGCCTTCATCTCGTCGAGAGAAAGACCGAGACTGAGGAGGGAGGAGATTTCTTCCAGCTCCTTGTCGGATGCGTCCCTGATCTTGATATCGCACAGATCGTAGGGCGCATTCCTTTTGACCATGCGCTCTTCGGCTGCCATCAGATCATCTCACAGTGACCTTGTAGCTCTGAACGACAGGGTTTGCGAGGAGTTTCTTGCAGTACTCCTCTCCTGCTGCGACTGCCTCTTTCTCGGGCATGTCGAGTTCGATCTCGAACATCTTCACGGATTTGACGGAGTTGATTCCTTTGAATCCGAGAGATTCGAGAGTTTTCTTGGTGTTGGTTCCCTCAGGGTCTGCTACCCCTTTCTTGAGCTCGATACGGATGTCGATGACTGTCATTACTCTGCGTATGCGCGCGCGATTATATTAGGTGTGCGACGGACCGTTATAACAAGGCCAGACAGTAACAGATAGCTTACACAGCGTCTGGCCGAAACAGAAGAATTGGCGGGGAACGTTATGCACGCAACCCGCCAGTGAGTGGTTTATCAGACCGAACGCTTGCGTGCAAAGGTCAAGTAACCGGTATGTCCCAGCATCTCGAAAGAGGGCCTGACTCCTCCGGGATGAACGTCCATTCCGCGACGGATGATCTCCATGGAGCGGATGTCAGTGAATCCCCTCTCCCTAAGCGCGTTGACGGCGTTTTCGAGCTGATTACAATTGGGGATGTATGTACAGATCCTTCCCCCATTCCTGAGGTGAGGGACAAGATTGTCGAGTGCATTCTCCACATCTGGCATATCGGTGGTCAAAACGTCGGCCCCATCGAATTCGACATTGACGGTCTTGGCGTCTCCGATCTGATAGGACCAGTATGCATCGAGTCCCACACGCTTGACGTTCTTCAATGCCCTCTCGGCATTCTGCTCTTTGAGCTCGATTGTGTGAACATGTCCGGTGGGGGCAACCGCGTTAAGTAGGGCGGTGGTGAGTCCGCCGGATCCTGCTCCGACCTCGATGACCCTGCATCCCGCATGGACATTGCATTCCATGAGGATCGCACTTGCATCCTTAGGGGTGATGATCTGTGCACCCCTGTCGAGAGATTCGATGAGTTCGATCACACCGGGACGGAATACGTTGAACTTCCTTCCCACGATCTCGACCGCATCTCCATCCTCGAGGTCCTTGAACCTGCTTCCGTCGATGGTTCCCATTCCGCCGAGCTTGACCATGCCAAGTCCGAATCTGAACCAATATCTCTTGCCGTCCTCGCCCTGGAGGTAAAGGGACTCGCCTTCCTGGAATACCATGTTTTCACCTGTTTGTTGTAATGATGTTGAAAGAAGAAGCCCGGTTTCCCGGGCAGTGAAGTTTCAAAGGGTACGTGCTGCGTAGGCGGGCTTGGCGCCGTCCTTTCCGCAGACGGAACATTTTCCGACCCAGTTCTCGGCCTTGTAGGGGGTACCGAGGATCTTGATGTCGTACTTGTCCTCGAATTTGTGACCGCATTCGGGGCATCCGCACCAGCCGAGCCTGACGATTCTTCCCTCGGGGATGGAGTCGACCGCGTCCATGCAGGGGACGTCGTCGACGAATCCCTGCTGCTTTGCCTTGGCGGCCTCGAGCATGTCCTTGGAGATCATGTCGAGGACCATCTTGGAACCCTCGACAAGGGAATCCATTCCGATGGTTCCCTTCTCTCCGTTGTCCCTCCTTGCGAAGGTGACAACGCCGTTCTCGATGTCCTTTCCACCGATTTCGAAACGGAGGGGAACTCCTTTGATCTCCCAATCGAAGAACTTGCTTCCGGGCCTGTCGTTGCGCTCGTCGACCTTCACGCGGATGCCTGCTGCCTTGAGCTGCTTTGCGACATCCCTGCAGACACCGATGACCTGGTCTGCATTGTCTTTCTTGAAGATGGGGATGATAACGATCTGCTGGGGTGCGATTGCCGGAGGAAGTTTGAGTCCGGTGTCGTCAGCGTGCACTCCGATGACTGCTCCGAGAAGACGCTCGGTCATACCGAGGGTGGTCTGGTGTGCATACACGTGCTCTCCGCTCTCGGTCTCGTAGGTGATGTTGTAGGGCTTGGAGAAGTTGGTGCTGTAGTAGTGTGCGGATCCGATCTGGAGGGTCCTTCCGTTGGGCATGACAGTGTCGATACCTACGGTGTAGTAGGCTCCGGGGAACTTATCCCAGTCGGTCCTGATGAGGAGAGAGTAGGGGAGGCAGAGTTCCTTGCAGACTGCGTCAACGATCTCGACATCCTCTGCGACCTGTTTCTCGGCGTCCTCCTGATCGACGTGACAGGTGTGGGACTCGAAGAAGTGGATCTCCCTGACCCTCATGAATGCGCGGGTCTGTTTGGTCTCGTACCTGAAGGTGTTGACGATCTGGAAGGTCTTGAGGGGAAGATCCTGGTGGGACCTGACCCAGAGGGAGAACATGGGATACATTGCAGTCTCGGAGGTGGGCCTCAGGACGAGACGGATGTCAAGGGGGTTGAGTCCTGCGTGGGTGACCCAATAGACCTCCTCGTCGAATCCCTTGATGTGGTCCTTCTCCTTCTTGAACTCGGACTCGGGGATGAGGAGGGGGAAGCATACCTCGTCGTGCTCGGTGGCTTCCATCTCGCGGCGGAGGAAGGAGTCGATCTGAGACATGATCTTCCATCCGTAGGGGGTCCAGACATTCATTCCCTTGATGGGGTACCTCTTGTCGCAGAGGTCTGCTTTGTCGACGGTCTCGTTGTACCATTCTCCGAAATCCTGCTCTTTGGTAGGCATGTTTACCACTTTCCTGCGAGTGCATCCTTGACTGCACCTGCGACGAGTTCGGCAACGGAGATGCGGGATACTGCGTTGTTCAGGGTGTTGCAGCACACGACGGAGTCGATGGGGCTGCCGTTGAACCTTTCGAGTGCGTTGTTGATGAAGACACCGTGGGTGCATGCGACGGAGACTTTGACCGCTCCTGCTTCCTTGAGAGCGGCGGTTGCTGCGATGATGGTTCCACCGGTGGAGATCATATCGTCGACGATGAGGACACTCTTGCCCTTGACGTCGGCGGTTGCGGGCTGGATCTTGACCTCGGTTCCGGAGATACGGGTCTTGCAGAGATGGTCGTAGGGGAGACCCATGCAGTCTCCGACGATCTTTGCACGTCCTGCTGCTCCGATGTCGGGGGAGAGGACCATGTCGATGCCTTTGGTCTTGAAGTACTCGGCGATGACGGGTGCAGCCTTGAGGTCCTTGTGTGCACAGGTGAAAGAATCGAGGGTGGACTCCTTGTGGAGGTCGATGGTGATCACACGGTCGCAGCACAGGTCGAGGTGCTTGCACATGATGTTGGCGGAAACTGGCTCTCCGTTCTTGAAGACCCTGTCCTGCCTTGCGTATCCGAAATAGGGGATGACGAGGGTAAGGGATTTTGCTCCGAGTTTCTTGATCGCGTCCTGGAGAAGGAAGGTCTCGATGATCTTGGAATCGGGGAAGGTGTTCTGGACGAGGATGACGTCGTCGTTGAGCTCCTCAACCTCGAGTCTGGTGTAGCATTCTCCGTCGGGGAATGCGGTGGTTGTTGCGGGAATAAAGGTACAGTCCAGGACGGTGGCCAACTCTTTCGCCAGGTCCATGGAAGCGGAACCGCCAATTACTATCATAAGGCCTCAATCCCCCACTCCCTATTTATCGTTTCACGCGCGGGCGTGTATTAAGTGGCGGGGCCAACCGACAAACTGTTTATGAGAGTTGTACATTCGTCATTCATGCAGAATGTGGTCACCGACGAAAAGATCGACAGATACCTGTCCATCACCAAGAAAGCCCTCGATAAACTGAAGATCGCGGCACCCGACCGTTCCTTCAACAAGAGATTGGCGGACAGTTTCCTCGAGATGGCCAATGCCTACTACAACGATGCCAACCACTTCAGGGAGACCGGGGACCTCGTTACTGCCTTCGCAGCAGTAAACTACGCCCACGGATGGCTGGACTGCGGTGCCAGAATCGGACTTTTTGAAGTAGGCGGCGACGACCAGCTGTTCACTCTTTTCGAATGATGTGCGCGGGAGCATCGGTGGACGAACAGGTGAACACCTGCACCTGCTCCCCCAACACTTTTTTCACATCTTCGGCGGACGCGTTCGTGAAAACACTGTTGCCCAGCATGCACATAGCGGCACGGTATCCGTTAGACTGCAGTTCCGACAATGCCT
>JAKSHV010000106.1 GCA_024399225.1 archaeon
ATGGAACCGCCCATGACACACACGAATACACCTGAACGTCCCCTTCTGAAGTCATCCAGATTCTTCATGGTCTCCTTCTGCCTTCCGGCAACCTCCCAGTAGAGGTTCTTGAAGACGTTCTGCTCGAGGTAGGGCCTAAACTCCTTCATCACTCTGTACGAAGGCATGAAGACCAGAATGTTCTTGTCGACGGCGTTGCACAGCTGTGCGATCATCTTCTGAATCTTGGTCTTCATCGAAGGATTTGCCTGGAGCTCCTGATAGTTCATGGTCATATCCTTGGTGTAGACCACGAGCTTGTTGTCCTTGGGGAAGGGCGACGGATAGGTCCTCGGGATCGCAGTGTTCGGAAGACCCAGGACCTTCGCATAATTGTCGAGGGGCTGGAGGGTACCGGACATGTGTACTGCACCGGGAAGGGCGTTCATGAACCCGCAGATGACGACGGGATCGATGCAGCTTGCGCGGGGGAACTCTCCCTCCTCGTTGACCTTGATCGATTTGACGTAACGGTCTGCAGGAGATTTGATCCATGCCCTGACGAGGGTAGCGAACTCGAGCATGGGTGATGAAGGTGCGTCGGTGTCGGCGATGGCCTCCTCCCTCTTCTCTCCGAGCTCCACGAGCCTCTCGGCGACCGCGTTGAGCATCTCTAGGGAAAGACCCAGAAGACGTATGAGGATGTCCTCCAGGGCATTGGGTTCGAGCAGTGCCTCCTTCATGTTGAATCCGATCTTCTTGCTTCCGAGCTCCCTGACGGCGGACTTGAACGCCTTCATGAAATCGTCAAGGGTGACACGGTCGGCGACCTCGGGTTTGTTGAATGCCTGGCACTCATCGGCGGCGGAGTTGATCAGCCTGGTGCTGATGGTGAAGCTCTCCTGGGACCTGACGGCATCCATCAGGTTGTGGGCCTCGTCCACGATGAGGACGACATCCTTCTCCTCGACATCGAGCGCGGAGAAGAAATTCTCACGGATGTCGGGGTCGATGATGTGGATGTATGGGGCGACGATGACGTCGAAATCCTTCATCATCGCTTTCTTGATCTCGTAGGGACAGACGCTCCTCGCCTTGCAGTATGCATCGATCTCGTCGGACCTGGGGAACTGCTTCTTGCAGTAATCCTCGATGATCTCGATGAGGTGGGGGACTTTCTCGAAATAAGGACATCCTCCGGGACGGCCCTGCTGGCTCTTCTGCTTCCTGTCGCTGCAGAGTGTGGAAAGTGCAGTAGGGGAGAGCTTGTCGAAGTCGGCCCTCGCCTGGAGAAGGGGGCAGGATTTGTTCCTTCCCGTGAGTGTGATTCCGGACACGGGTTTTAGGGTGGAGATGGCCTTCAGCTCCTTCATGACCTGGTCAGACTGCGAGATTGTACGGGTGATGTAGATGATCTTTTTGCCGTGGGCCTCGGCATGTTCGAGGGATCCGGCGAGCGAGGTGATGGTCTTACCGGTTCCGGTTCCGGACTCGATGACGATGTGCTTTCCGCGGTTCAGTGCGCTGCGGATGTCGGCGATGATGTCGATCTGGGTCTCACGGGGTTTGTAGGGAAGGTATGGTGCGTCCCTGTTCTCTTCCTCGATGATGGCGGGGCCGGCGGATTTCTGTATGGGTTTCCAATCGGTGACGGAACCGTCCATAGGCCTTCCGCAGGCGGAACAGCGGTCCATCGAAGGGAATATCATGGATCCGCATGATGGACAGAATCCGGTTCTCATTCGAACACCTCGACAGAAAAATATGTAACGGTTTTTTCACAGACCATCTTCCAATCACCTAAGCATTTCGGATATGGCACCCTGGTATAAAAGAAGCAAGAATTCGAAGGGAATCACTGACGTCCATAGTCACCCTTTATTGACAAGGGCGATTAGTTGTTCCCCAGGGACACGATTGAGAAGCTGTCGTCATTGGTAATCGCGATGAACCCAATGGTGGCCCATACGGCGTAGGTATGCTCAGGAATCAGATCCTTATCAACCTCAAGATGACACTCGGCCGCGTAATAGTACACTCCAGGATCACTGGCTTCCAACTCGCCCTCGGTGGCGACTCCGGCGGAGTCACAGCGATAGCATCTGTCGATCACCAGAGCGTACCCCTCGGCGAGTCCGAAGACATTGTAACCCACAGGTATCACGTGTTCCATGCCGTCGCTGACCACTTGGGAGTTCATGAGAGCCACGATTACTGCCCAGTCCGCCTCCTTGACCCAGAGTGCATAAAGGTTCTGGTTTCCGGAAAGCACCACGGTTTCTTCGACACTGTAGGTGATATAATTCGCACCATCGACAAGGGTCCATCCGAGAAGCTCGTATCCAGGCCTGATACAGTCCACAGGGCGGATCAGCGAAATGGATGTCCAAGGCGAGAAATTCTGAACATAGGTGCGCTCGCCGTCCGCCACCGCATAGTGATAGGTGATCTTTGCATCAGGGGCGGTCCAGACCGGAGTGAGGATTACATCGGGATTGGCCGCAGTAATCGTGATGTTATTTCCCGGAATGTAATTGTTGGTCTTGCCACCTACTGTGCAAGTCCAGCGGTAAAGGGGGTATTCGCTGCCGGGGAAGATGTTAGGTCCGGTTTTAACCGAAATCGAAGTGAATGTGGACTGGTAAACTGTAGTCGACCGATCCCCCCCGTTAACATATGTGAGACTGTAAGTGTATAGAGGATCAACGATCTTGACAGCATACAAGGTCATGTTGACAAGAACCGTAGTGGTGCTGCCTTTTTCGAACAACTGGGTGCCCGCATCCATAGCAGGCGTGCTCTTCGTACACCAATGGGTGAAATCCGCAATATCTGCCATAGCAACTACTTTACTAGTTCCAACATTCATACCCGAGATATCAGTCGGGAATGTCACCTCGCAGGCAGGATATGTTAGGGTAGCGGTTTTCTGATAGGAGCCGGACTCATCCGAGACGATGAAATTGTAAGTGATGGATATCGACCTGTCTTCCACGGAACCCTGTGCATATAGACTGAGGTTGCTGATACGGGTGAGCGTCTGACCAGGAACATAGATCGTTCCACTTCCGTCCTTGTTGATGCTCCAGAAATTGAATGTGAAGTCGCCAAATTTCCCATCGAACTTGTCTAGGCCCCAAAGTCCCGACGCATATTCACATATCAGATCCTGGACACCAAGCAGTTTGTCTCCGAGATAATAGCTCACAGAACAGGTTCACCAGAATACACTCACCCCTTTGTTCGCAGTGATGGTGTAGCTGGTACCGCTGAGTACCTTTGCTGAATTAGGGCCGCCCCATGCAGGAATGTAGACTTTCTCAGATTCTGTCGGGATGTACGCGATAGGCATTGTGATTTCATCTATGACCGATATCTTGACGCCTGTGTCGGTCGTGATTTCCTTGTATGTGATCTCGGCATACTCCTCTATAGTTCCGCCACACAGATGAAAGATACACACGTTGTGTGTTTTCGATGCGTTACTGCTGTCGACCGATTTCTTGATCATATCCTGGGTAACCTGAGTACCCGCGTTGTACACTAGTACGATTCCATCTGAATATCCAGGGCAGAACTCCTTTCCGTCCTTGGACGTGCCTCCTCCGGTGAAGAGGTTGTTGGGAAGATTGTCAACATTGGTTCCGATATACAGGGTCTTAAGATTGGGATTACCGCTGAAACAATACCCTCCGAACGACTTTGCAGGTATGGACTGGAGCGAGTGGACAGAGGTGTTGAAAACAAACTCTTCCATGCTGATGGCGGAGCAACAGTTGTAACCCATGCAGTTTATGTTCTCGGGAAGGTTGAGGTGTTCGATCCCGCTGCACTTGTAGAATGCGAGATCCCCGATCCAGTTCACATATCCGCTGCTGTAGTACTTGGTACCCTCCCAATCGATTTCGTGAGAATGGTACGTGATGGAGCAGGACTGGATGTGGGTATTGTCCCTGAAGAATGCGGAGGGGATCATGTAATGATCATAGGCCACATGGATATTCACCGTGCTGCCGGCGAGCATCTTGCTTAGACAGCTCGAACCGAAGAACGAATTATACTTCCATACGTCCTGTCCGTCGAAGCATCCGTAGACGAAGTATTCCTTGCCGTTGTATTCGACCACAGCAGGGATATCGAGTGTGCCGGAAAGCGGGGTCGTCGGATCATAATAACAGAGCCAGATGAGGGGGACCTTCTGGAACGGCTGGTCGAACACGTTGTTGGGTGTGAAGGTCAGAGTCTGCTCACGAGTATTCAAATAATTCGAATGTTACCTATACTTATTCTTCCCGGTATAATACCCTCAACAACATCAGGGATAATAACTTTATCAAATTCCAGACCCTTAGATGCATGAAAAGTCATTACAGATACATTATGAGTATCTGCTTTTACATTATTTATAATACTGTTCTTTAAATATTTGCATAAATCCTGCAGTGAGTTACAACTCTTTATTTCGTTTATAAGATTAGAAAAAGAATTATCCATCATTTCATCATCCGCATCAGGAAACTGCTCTTTAATATAATTATTTATTTTAATTATATTTTTAAGATACAAAATAAATGTCTGTGGAGTGCATCCCTTGAGAATATTAATATGACGGTTAAAAGTAGATATTTCATTGGATAACAGAAGCTGCTTCGAAGAAGCCAGATCAATAACAGAATTATGAACA
>JAKSHV010000107.1 GCA_024399225.1 archaeon
GATATTCCATCCAAGCATAAGGTTTTCAATACATCTGCCTATATGTCATATGATGTGGAAGACGCATGTCGGAAACGGTAACAATGTCATTGCCAACGACCTAGGCGAAGCCCTGGCGTGCTTCTGTTCCGCCGCCGATATGGTCGATGACAAAGAAATGTCGGATTGTTTCCAGGATATTGTGGATTCACTCATCGAGAATCTTTCCACCCGCGATTATCCGGAAGAACAGATGGTCGGTTTCGTCGAACTCACGGGGATCTTCCTCGAAAGGTCCGAAGGGGAATCGTTCCTGCCTTCCGAACTTGTCAACAGGGGAGTCGGATATCTCGAGGAAGGAACTTCATCCGTCATTCTCTCCAACATCTTCAGGATGGTCCCGTACGGACTCTGTGCCTCGTATGATCCCGAAGACTACATACTCATTTTCGAGGATCTGGCATATCTTGTTTTCACTGCAAAAGATGCCTCTTCAGAAGAGAACGTCTCCGCCATATCTGCAGCATTCTCTGACCTTCTCGAACGGTTCAGAACTCCCTTCAAGGCCCTCGATGAGGACGGTTATTTCCGCATTGCGGAGAAGATCGATGCCGACGAGGACCAGATGATCGCAGCAGCCTTCCGCAACTGTTGCATCGCATGCATCACAGACATTCCAGCCGATGAACGCGACGAAATCTTCAATGGGTTCATCGACCTCTTCTTCGAATGAGCCAGTCCTCCCCATCCAACACTATATAATGTGCCTTAAGGATGTTCCCGCCATATGACCGAGACCGTCGAGGACCCGTATTTCAAGACCAACATGATAGGTGCGATGTTCATGGCAGTCGCACTGCTTGCAGTAGCCGCCAGCTGGATGTCGCTCAAGATGGTGGGTCCGTTCATCCTCTTCGAGACCTTCGGTGAAAACCTCGAGGATGCCTATAACAACAACCTCCCCCTCGTCGCCTCGTACATCATCGCACAGGCCTCCGTCGTGATCATCGCCGGTAAGATGATGGACCGCTACGGCGAGAAGAAGGTCTTCTGGGTGTCCTCCACGATGTTCGTCCTCGGAAGTCTCATCTGCGCCATATCCTTCGACCTGGGTTCGATGCTCACCGGAAGGATCATGGCAGGTTTCGGTGCGGGAGGAATCTTCGCCGTCTGCGTCAGCTGCGTCGGAACCCTGTTCAGTATCGAGAACAGGGGAAGGATGCAGGGAATCATGACCGCTGCCTACGCCATCGGTTCCTTCACCGGAATGTCCATCGGAGTATGGTTCTACGACCAGTTCGACTGGAGGTACATGTTCGTCCTCTTCGCCCTGCTCGGAACCATCGGCGGATTCGGATGCTGGAAGTTCCTTCCCGAGAAGAAGTTCATGGAGAAGCAGAAGGTCGACTGGATCGTCCTCGGCGCCATGTTCATCACCCTTCTCCTCATCATGGTCTACTCCCAGGCGGTCGTCGAGAAGTTCGACATGATCTCGGTCGAGTCCGGACTGTTCGTCGTCGCAATCGCAGTTGCCGTCGCAAGCACCGTCGTCCTCGAGAAGAGGTCCGCCTACCCCATCACCCCCCAGAGGATGCACAAGCACCAGGTCTCCATCATTGCAGGTCTGTTCGTCATCGGATTCGTGCTCCTCAGCGTCCTGCAGATGGTCATCAGGATCTATCTCATCAACTACAACCACGAGATCCCCGATGCGGTTTACTACGCATCCGGAATGCTCCTCCTCATCATCGTCGGAGGTGCCGGACCTTCCCTGTACTGCTGCCACCACATCACCAAGCTGGGACTCAAGCCCTGTGTGAGGATCGGATGTGCGATCGTGGCCATCGCCCTCATCCTCTCGTACTTCTTCATGGACAAGAGCGTCTACTACATGATGGCCTGCATGGTCCTGCTCGGATGCGGACTTGGATTCATGGTCACCGAGCTCCTCGTCACCCTTCAGAACATCACCCCCGTCGAGGACATGGGTGCAACCAGCTCCACCGCGATGGGTATCCGTCTGGTGGGAATCGTCTCCGGTCTCGCCATCTTCAGCAGTCTGCTCCACCAGACCATCGTGGACGATGTCTCCCCCTATCTTGCCGACATCGAGGGAATGGACTCCTTCCTGGAGATCCTGATATACATCATCGAGCACGCGGGAACCCTCGTCGACAGGCTTGTCGTCGACTACACCAACACCGCACTCGAGTGCATGATCCCTGGTATCATCGGATGCATCATCATCTTCATCCTGTCCTTCTTCATGGACAACGTCGGAACTCTGGAAGACGACGAGTAAACCAAATCCAAACTCTGCCGGGGCGTGATTATGCCCTGGCAGAACCTGTTTTCAAAACCTGAAAGATTGTAATTTCTTTCAAAAATTCAGCTGAAAAATTGTAATTATTTACAAGAATTCATCCGAAAAATTGTAATTCCTTATATATCTTTATAAAGATTGGCTGCTATGCTTGAAAGGAAGGTTTATTCGCAGCTTCTCGACTGGAAGAACAGGGAACACAAGTGTCTCCTGCTTTATGGTCAGAGACAGATCGGGAAGACCTTCATTGTGGAAAGGTTCGCCGAAAAGGAGTATGAGCATTTTGTGGAATTCAACCTTGCAAGGGATGCCGAGGCAAGGTCCGTATTTGTCGGTGATCAGGGTGTCGACCGCATCCTGAGCCGTATCTCGGTATTGTATCCCGAGACCGTCTTCGAACCCGGGAAGACATTGATCTTCCTCGACGAGATCCAGGATTGTGATGTGGCCTATGCCTCGTTGAAATCTTTCAACGAGGATGGGAGGTTCGATGTCATCGCATCCGGTTCTCTGATGGGTGTGAAGAATCCCAGATTGAAGGGGCAGGTCGAGAACACAAACACCCTGGTCCCGATGGGAAGCGTTGAGAATCTCCAGATGTTCGGACTGGATTTCGAAGAATATCTCTGGGCGAGGAAGGTATCGAAGCAGATAATCGAAGAAGTGAAGCACTGTATCCGTGAGAAGGTCCCTCTGGACGCGGTAATCCTGGCCAAGATGAACGAATACTTCCGCGAGTTCATGATCGTCGGCGGGATGCCCAGAGTGGTTTCTGCTTTCGTAAACACCGGCAAGTTCTCATCTGTTAAATCCGAACTCTCAGACCTGCGTCTCGAATGTCTCCGTGACATCAACCGTTACAACAAAGGTGTCGACATCGTAAAGACCACCGACTGCTTCGAATCTATTCCCGAACATCTCGCACAGTCCAACAAGAAGTTCATCTACTCGCGCATAGACGACGGACAGAGCCGTCAGTCGGCCGACAAGTATATGGGAAACCTACTGTGGATCAAGGCCGCAGGTTATGGTAACTTCTGCAACAACATCAATGCTCCCGTACTACCCATGATCGTCAACAAGGATTCCTTCAAGGTGTATCTCTCTGACACCGGAATGCTCGTCAACATGTACGGGGATAACTGCATCAAGGCAATCTATTCTGGTGAGCTGAGATACAATCTCGGGGCTATCGCGGAGAATGCCGTCGCCGAGGCCCTAATGAAGTCGGGATACAAACCGAGGTACTTCTCCGAAAACAAGGGCGATAAGCGGATGGAACTCGACTTCGTCATCGAGAACGGTGACGGCATCGTCGTCATCGAGGTCAAGTCCGGAAAGGATCGTACTGCACCGTCAATCGGCAAAGCAGCAAGGTTCTACGACATCCCTACGAGGATAATACTCTCTGAGGGCAACATCAGCACCTCTCCCGAAGGTATCATTTCGATGCCTTTGTTCGCGGCATGCTTCCTTCGTGAGATGGAACCTGTGTGGGATGGTCCCGAACTATGAGAAAAAACCTGAGGGATCTCTCCCTCAGTAAGGATGTTTTCAGCTGAACCTGTAGATTACGACGAACAGTGCCAGTGCCACCGCGATGATTATGAACACGGGGTAGTACTCCGACCAGTTGACGTTGGACAGGGAGTTCTGTGCGGCATAGGTCGAGAAGTGGGTGGTGTCGAACACGATGCAGTCGTTTTCGGTGTCGTAGGTGTAGGTGAGTTTGTCGAGCTTGTCTCCGTTCACGAAGTAGAAGTCGAGTCCGACGTAGTCGGCGGCTCCCCTCTTGTAGTGGAGGTTGACGTTGGCCTTTCCCGAGGAGAATACGGAGTTGTTGGCTCCGAAGTCGATATCCCAGATGGTGGCTCCCTTGAGCTGGTCCTGGACTGCGGGATCCACTGCAGAGATGTCGAGTTTCTTCACGGTGAGGGTTTCCCCTTCTACGAGTGCGGTTGCGGCGGTCTTGTCGAATACGATGTATGCGACGAGGGAGGAACCGTCAACGAAGGTGACGGAGAGCTTGTCCGCGGATGCGAGAAGGGACTTGGTGGCAGCATCGAGGGTGAATCCTGCGGATGCCTCTACCTTCTCGGAAATGGTGCAGGAGTAGTTGGCGGTGAAGGTCTTGTCTGCTACAACAGTCTCATCGAGTACAGGTGTCCATTTGGTGAACTTGTAGACATATTTGTCAGTGGCCGGCTTGACGGGGTCGGCAGGAACTTCGATCTTGTCTCCGTAGTGGTACTTATCTTTCACTACATTCGGCTGACCGTTGTCCAGTACGAAGGTGATGGTGTACAGAACGTAGTCGAATGTGTAGGTGGCG
>JAKSHV010000108.1 GCA_024399225.1 archaeon
TTTTCATCTTGACCGATGAATAAAACATGTGATTCCGGACACTCTTCTCTGGTCCGGAATCGGGTGGGAAAAATGGTGCTGGCACTATGGAAAAATCAGGGTGCCCGGAGGCACCCTTAAAAGGTTTGTAGGTAGCTATCAGTTGGAGTTGTAGTCACTGATCTTGTAGGTTGCTTCTACGGGAAGGACGAAGATCCTTCCGTCACCGGAGTGGCCGGTGCAGGCACTCTTACGGATGGTTTCTACGGCCTTGTCGACCTCGGAATCCTCCACGACTGCCTCCATCTTGATCTTCTCAAGCTCGTCGACAGTGAAGTCTCCTACCCTGCTGGTGAACTTGACTCCAGCCTGGGCTCCGCGTCCGGTAACATGGGTGATGGTCATTCCCATGATTCCGTTGGCCTTCAGGGCCTCCTTTACATCTTCATACTTTTCAGGACGTACTACTGCTACGATCATCTTCATTTTCATTCACCTCACTGGATGTAGGAAGGCTCTCCGTGCTCGACGATGTCCTGTCCGATGGGCTCTTCCTCCTCGGGGATCCTGATCTTCATGAACTTGGAGAGCACGAAGATGATTGCGTAGGATACGACGAAGCAGAAGATGATGGTCAGGACGATTGCAACGATCTGTCCGATGATGAGATCGGTTCCTCCGAAGAAGAGTCCGTTGATTCCGTCAGTGAACCTCTCCTCTGCGAAGAGTCCGGTTGCGATTCCTCCCCAGATACCTCCGACTCCGTGGACACCGAAGACATCGAGTGCATCATCGAACTGGAACTTGGTGTGGATGATCCTTACTGCGAAGAAACAGACGACTCCACCGACGATTCCGATAAGGAATGCTGCGGGGGTTCCGACGTAACCTGCACCAGGAGTGATTGCGACAAGTCCTGCGACTGCTCCTGCAATGAGTCCGAGAACTCCGACACGGCCGACGGTGATGTACTGACAGATTGCCCATGCCATCATTGCTGCGGCTGCTGCGAGCTGGGAGACGAACATTGCGTGAACTGCCTGTCCGTTTGCAAGGAGACCGGATCCACCGTTGAATCCGAACCAGCCGACCCAAAGGAACATTGCTCCGAGGAAGGCGAAGGGGATGTTGTGTGCCCTAGCCTTGCGGGTGCTGTCCTTCCTGTTTCCTACGAATGCAACAAGTGCAAGACCGGTGAATGCTGCACAGATGTGGACGACGTCTCCTCCTGCGAAGTCGAGTACAGTGAGACCGAGGACGTCCTCGAATCCTCCGCTCCATACCCAGTGGGCCATGGGGACATATACAAAGACTCCCCAGAAGAGAAGGAACCAAGCCATTGCGGTGAACCTGACACGCTCTGCACAGGCACCGAGAACGATTGCTGCAGTAAGTGCTGCGAACATCATCTGGAACATTGCGAATTCAAGGTCTGCGTAACCAGAGGATCCTCCCTCATCGAGGCCTTCCAGGAACAGGAAGTCGAAGTTTCCGATGGGGCCGCCGGATACACCGAATGCGAGGGAGTATCCACAGATGACCCAGCTGAGGGTCATGACTCCGATTGCGATCAGAGTCTGTGCCATGATGGAGGTCATGCTCTGCTTCCTGAGCATACCTCCGTAGAAGAAGGCGACTCCAGGAATCATAAGGAAGACAAGGATGGATGCAGTGAGAAGCCATCCGATATCTCCGTTGTTGATGGGATCAACATCGGTGAATCCGACTGCGGATGATGCAGGGGCACCGAGAGTAATGAATGCAACAACGGCTAGTACTGCCATGGTTGCAATAGTTAACTTAACGGGTGTGTTCATTTTTATTCCTCATTTGACTAATTACTTAGCCGTTAGCCCAACAAATGTACAGTCGTATATTAATGTATCTTAATTATTGATGGAATTTTGGCTCAAAAATTAGCGAATTAGGCATATAGAGATTGAAAAATATATCAATTGACTATACAAAACGTATCTGATTAGACAAATGTCTAATGTACAAATGTCTAGTGAAAAGTGGGGGATACGATGCCTCCCCCGGGGCGTTTGAAATCAGTTACTGAAGAAGGTTCTTTGCTTCCTCGGCATCCATGTCGAGGGCGAGAAGCATGTAGTCAAGTGCCTTCTTGGCGTACTTGGCACGTGCCTTGGGATCATCCATGATCTCGCCGTAGGTTCCGAGAACATGGTTGTAGTACTCGATTGCGAACTCGGAGTACAGGGTGGGTGCGAGGGACTCGTCTGCCTCGGCAGCCTCTTTGTATGCTCCTTCTGCATCGTCATACTTTCCGATAGAAATACAGAATAATCCGTAGGACTGGAAGTACTGGGAGTTGGAACCGTCGAGTTCGATTGCCTTGGTGTAGTCGGCCATGATCTCTTCTTCCTTGATCTTGGCTCCGAACATACCGGAGGCGTAGTTTGCGGACTCGGCACGGAAGAACCATCCCTCGGCGTCGTCGGGGTATTCCTCGGTGAACTTCTTGAATGCGGAGTGGGCTTTCTTGAAGTCTCCGCTGTCCATAGCTTTCATTGCAGCATCATATTTCTTCTGAGCTGCTGCATCCCTTGCAGGCCCAGAAGTCTCCATCTCTTCTGCCATGCATACTTAATCTGCTTTCTGTATATAAATGAGTGAGCAAACTTTCGATTACTGGGGATTTAACACTACCTGGTCCCCCAATATACTATTTATAAAGTTATTAGAATAGGCCGAACAGGTCTTCAATATGGATAAACAGATAGTGGCGAGGGTCGCAAAGGCCTCGCATATCAAATTAACCGACGAGGAGCTCGAGAAATACAGCAAGGATCTCGGAGACATCCTCGATTACTTCGCAATTCTGGACGAAGCCCCCAACCATGAGGGTGCCGGAATCAACCCCGTAGAGATTGCAGATGTCCTCAGAGAGGACGTTCCCGAGGAGAAATTCGAATCCGCGGAACTTCTGAAGGACATGAAGACCTACGACAACTACATCAGGGGGCCCAAGCTAGTATGAGCAACGCTGACACCCTCGCAAAACTTTCCAAGATCAACGAGAAGTACCAGATGTTCAACGACTTCTGCAAAGACGGAGAGCTCGGAGATGCCGAGTTCATGTTCTCGGTCAAGGACAACCTCACTTCCAAAGAATACGAGACCTGTGCCGGTTCCAGGATCCTCGAGGGCTACCGCCCCGTATTCGATGCTACCTGCATCGCCAAACTGAAGGCTGCAGGAGGAAAGCTCATCGGAAAGGCGAACATGGACGAGTTCGGTTTCGGAACCTTCTCCACCAACTCCGGTTTCGGTATCCCCAGGAACCCCTTCGACCTCAGCAGGTCCTGCGGAGGTTCATCCGGAGGTTCCGCATGTGCAGCAGCCGTCCTCGACGACCACATCTCGCTCGGAGTATCCACCGGTGGTTCCATCTGCTGTCCCGCCAGTTTCTGCGGTACCTACGGTATCGTCCCCAGCTACGGACGTGTATCCAGGTACGGTCTCATCGACTACGGAAACTCCCTCGACAAGATCGGAATACTCGCAATGGACCCCAAGCAGATGACCAAGTATCTGCCCATCATCGCAGGAAAAGACAAAGAAGACCCCACTTCCTGCGTCCAGCCCGAACTCAAGATCACCCACAAGAAGATGACCTCCGTCGCTGTCCCCAAGGAAGCCGTCGAAGGAATCTCCAAGGATGTCCTCGATGCCTTCAACAGGGCCCTGGAAGACCTCAAGAGCATGGGGATCGACGTCGAGTACGTCGACATGCCCGAGCTCAAGTATGCCATGCCCGCATACTACATCCTCGCGACCTCCGAGGCATCCACCAACCTTGCAAGGTATGCCGGAATGAGGTACGGACGCCAGGACGGAGACCTCACCCTCAAGTTCGATGATTACTTCACATCCTTCAGGTCCGAGTACTTCGGAGACGAGGCCAAGAGGAGGATCCTCCTCGGAACCTACACCAGGATGGAAGGATTCAGGGACAGGTACTACGCAAAGGCACTTCAGGTCAGAATGGTCGTCATCGATGCATACAAGAAGATGTTCCAGAACCACGATGCGGTCCTCACCCCCACCATGCCCTTCGTATCCCCCAAGTTCGACGACATCTCCAAGATGACTCCCGTCGAGTCCTACAAGGCAGATTTCCTTACCGTTCCCGCAAACCTCGCAGGAACCCCCCACCTCAACTGCCCCTGCGGATACAACGCGGACGGCATGCCCATCGGAATGCAGTTCGTCACCGATCACTGGAACGAGGAGCAGCTCCTCACTATGGCAGAGGAATGGGACAAACAGTTCGAGGTCAGGAAAGCGGAGGTGAGCCTGTGAAGATCGGACTAGAGATCCATGTACAGCTCCCCACCAAATCCAAGATGTTCTGTTCCTGCCCCACCACCGATGCCCCGGCACCCAACACCCATGTGTGCCCCACCTGCCTCGGTATGCCGGGATCAAGGCCCGTCCTAAACAAGGAGGTCCTTGTATGCGGAATCAAACTGGCAAAGATGCTCGGATGCACCATCGCGGATGAAACCTGGTTCTCCAGGAAGACCTACTTCTACCCCGACATGTGCAAGAGCGTCCAGA
>JAKSHV010000109.1 GCA_024399225.1 archaeon
TACCGATTTACTTGCATTTTTTACTTTGAAAAGTACCGATTTACTTGCATTTTTTCTTTAAGTATTTATATCAGTATATAAATGAACAAATGTGCGCCGTAAGATTAATTCAACCCTTGAAAAATGGAAGAACGAACCTCTGAAGAAATGTCTGCTCGTACGCGGGTGCAGGCAGGTCGGAAAGACATATTCGGTCGAGTCGTTTGCAAAGGAGAATTACAGCAAGACCATTTACATGAACTTCGAGAAACAACCCGAATACAAGGAACTGTTCAAGGGAAGTCTCGATGTGGATACAATAATTAGCAGGATTTCTTTGAAAACAGGAATCTCGCCCGAACCGGGAAAATGCGTTATCATCCTTGATGAAATCGGATATTGTCAGGAAGCCTATTCATCGTTGAAATGGTTCACGCAGGATGGCAGATTCGATGTCATAGCTTCAGGTTCACTCCTAGGGGTGTTGCTCAACAAGGCAGATGATGCGCTCTCCCCTGCAGGATATTACGAAGAAGTAGTGATGCACCCCATGGATTTCGAGGAATTCCTATGGGCCATGGGCGTCTCGCAGAAACACATAGATTCGATCAAGGATTCAGTGCAAAGATTTCAACCGATCGACAAATTCATACTCGAATCTTTCAACGATCTCTACCGCAGATATCTTATCGTAGGGGGAATGCCCGAGGCTGTGAAGGAATATTCCCAATCCAAGGATTATGCCAAAGTCCGGAAGATCCTTGAAACACTTCTCGCCAAACTCAAAGATGATGTAGCGAAATATTCCTCCAAACCGGACCGTATCAAAATCATCCAGTGCATGGAATCCATACCTGCTCAGCTTGCCAAAGAGAACAACATCTTCGAGTACACCGATGTATCCAAGGCAAACGCAAGCGGAAGGAAGTATGAGTCTGCACTCGGATGGCTGGAGAAGGCTGGCATCACATGCAGGTCGAAGAACCTTCACGAACCCAAGATGCCTCTAGCTGTGAATGAACGCAAGGATTCCTTCAAGATATTCATGTGTGACACGGGTCTTCTGATGGCAATGATGGATTATGCGGATGCCTACACGCTCTATAGCAAAGATCCGTACTGCAACAACGGCGCAGTACTCGAATGTGCAGTTGCAGACGCATTGGAGAAAAACGGCCATAGACTCAGGTTCTTCCGCAACAAGGACAGTTCGATGGAACTGGATTTCATCCTGTCCGGTCCCGAAGGCGTTTGTGCACTCGAGGTCAAATCCGGAAGGAAGCTGAGATCGAGTTCACTGTTGAAGATGTCGAAGATCTACGGTAACTCCAAAGGCATCAAACTTGCAGAGGGAAACATCTCAGTCGATGAGAACGGAACATTGCATCTGCCCTTGTTCGCCGCATGTTTCCTAAAACCAGCGGAACCTGAAATATCGGCACCCGATTACCTGTCGGAACTGGCATAACCGGTCCCGACAGGTTGGGGAGTTTACCTGAAATCCGCAGGGGTAGGTTGTCCGCAGGTGAACCTCTTCATCCCGTTCATGATCTGGTCGAGGAGATTCCTTGTTCCGCTGAATCCGATCAGACATCTGTCAGCAAAGGGAACAGTGTCGGGATAGGGGAACATAATTCCGATGCAGTTCACGGAGGGGTTCGAGTCCCTGTATCCTTCGGCGGTGAGACCGTCGGTGAAATAGAGGGACAGATTCCTAGGAGAAACGGGCTTTCCGAGCGATTCAGCGAAGTTTATCTCACTGAGGTATGTCAGTGCCTTTCCGAAGGCCAACGAACCGTTTTCTCCCCTCAGAACGACAGACCGGGGGGCCACGTTGAAGTACTCGTAGACAAGCTTCATGATAGGGACGACATCCGATTCGAGTCCGCAGAATGCTGCAGACGAACCGCGGAGTCCGTTGGCGAACTTGTCGTAGTTCTGTATGATCATGAAGACCTTCCTTTCCTCATAATCCACAGCTTCCATGGCAAGGGCATTATCGATACCGAGTTTCTCGGAGATCTCCCTGATGAACGAACGGATTGAATCGAATCCAATGGGGGTTCCTTCAGAAGGTACAAGATACGGGATTCCAAGTTCCTGTTCGTACCATTTTGCGGTCTGGATGGAATATTCGGGATGGATAAGGATGTTCAGCGATGCCGATGCAGACTCCTTTAGTTCCTGGACGGTACAGTCGCATCCTACGAATGTTACGATCTCGAGTCCGAGATAATCGAGGATCCTGGCGATCTCCATCTTTCCGTAATCCCAGCTCCTGTCGACCTGGGTGTATCCGAGGATGTTGACCTTCAGCTTCTCGGAGGACCTTTTATCCTTCACATAGTGTGCGACGATGCGCATCATGGTGTTGTCGAATCCCTCCGCGAAGGAGAAATCGGAAAGATCGTCGTGGGAGAGGATCACCTTGTCGGCGAATCCGGATTCCTGAACAGCCTGCTCCCTGTCGACCACTTGTACGGATGCTCCGAGTGTGTCGATGAGAACGACGTCCGACTGGGTGCTGGAGATGACCGATTTTATTCCGTCGGTGATCTTGGATCCTGAACCGAGGATGATGTCATCGGCATTGAGGTGGGTGCAGGGAAGCATGCTGACCCTGCTCATGTACTTGGATTTGCAGCAGCAGGAATCATCCCCGCGGTACTCGATGAGTGTCTCGCGGAGGAAGTTCATTGCCCTGGAACGGCATCCTCCGGGTCCGTTGATCATAGCCTTGAGTCCTTTGACGCTCTGGGAGGCTGTTATTGCACCCATGAATCCGTCAGCTTCGTTGATCATAGCTTAACCTCCTTCCATTTCTGGTAGGGCCTCATGTTCATGCAGTTGTCGACCTTCTCGACCCAGTCCGCATATCCGTCGAGACCGAGGAACCTTGAACCCATTCCGGTCCAGGGGCGTCCGATACGTCCTGTACGGGGGTCGCCCGAGATGACGAGGTCGATCCTGTTCTCATCGAGAACGTCTGCGAGATGGCAGAGCTCAATATCCCCTATCATGGGGAGCTCGCCTCCTCTGGACGGGGGCCTCGGAGGTCTTTCGAAGAGTTCCTTCCAGCCGATGCGGGTTACGATCTCGAATCCCATGAATTCGAGGGCATCGAGATATGGATCGAGATACATGTCCTTGTGAACGTAGAATGCGACCCTCTTTCCGTTGTATTTGCCTTTGAGATGGGATTCCAATTCCTCGAACTCCCTGGTTTTCCTGGATACGAATTCCTCTGCCTTATCGGGCTGTCCGGTGATCTCGCCGAGTTTCGTGCACCATTCGATGATTCCGGTTAGAAGCGACGGAGGCTCGAACATGTGGGCCTTCCTTCCCTCGGGGAGCATGTACTCGACGATCATCTTGGAGAAGGGTCCCCATCCGAGCTGGATGAAGTGCTCGCAGGTGGAGAGTTCCTCGATCTCCTTCAACGAGATGTTGTCGGTGAAGATGGGTCCAAGGGTAAGACCGAATGCACCAAGGATCTCTTCAACGACCTTCAGATTGGCCTTGTCAGCCAAGAAATTGGGTTCGAATGAGAGAAGACCGACACGTCCTTTAACTATGGGTTTGGACCAGTCGACAATCTTGGATAATGCCTTGAGTCCGCCCCTGTAACCGCCGAACCTACCGGACAGGAAATACTCATCGGGGTCGACGGCAACTATGTTGGCGTCTTTCGCATCGATCTCTGAGATGACACTCTGCACATCCGTTCCTATGGTGTCAGGGGTGCAGGTTAGTACTACGAACACGGTTCTGAATCCGTCTGCGAGAGCCTTTTCGATGGTGGAACGGAGACATTCCCTGTCACCCGTGAACACGTTCGAGGCGTTCATGCCGGTGGAGTAGATGTTGTCGGGAAGCGAACATCCCCTTCCGTTGTGCATGAGTGTGCTGCGCCTCATCCACGCATATTCCATCAGGAATGCACAGTTCTTGGGTCCGTGGAGGACAATTGCGGCATCCTTGATGGAGAGGAGCAGTTCCACAGCTCCGTGGGAAGTGCAGGCCGGCATGGCCTGGTCGCCTTTGTAAACCATTCCTCTGTCGCGGTCGACGTTGTCGAAATGGCACTTGACTCGTACCTTGGGAGGACTGAAATCGGTGACTTCCTGTTTGGCCGCGATTTCGGTCATAGCGTTCTCGTTGAGAGGTTTGGCACGGTATCTAGCACCTTTGCCGTCGATGACCTCGAGGACCTTGTCGGCCACAGCCTGGAGCTGTTTGGCCGAATCGGACTCCGGATAGAGTTCCGCAACGGTCTTACCAGCTCCCTCCGCATCCGAGAAGACGGAATTCTTCTCGATGATTCCCAAAATGGGGATCTCGGTGGCCTTGGAGAACTGTTCCACACGGATCCTGTCCTCGGGGCTCCTGCTGTTGAGTACGAGACCGAGGATGCATTCGGATCCGTTCAGGTTCTTGATTCCTCTGAGGATGTTGTTGGCTGCGTAAACGGACATGAAATCCTCAGATAGGACGAGGATGATTCCATCGGTCTGCTTCCTCCTCATGGGTACGGAGCATCCTCCACAGACAACATCTCCCCGGACATCGCAT
>JAKSHV010000011.1 GCA_024399225.1 archaeon
CTCGGAGAAGTATCGCTCGCCACCAACAGCGGAATGTTCGTCCTTGCAATCAGGAGGGATGACGATTACATCTTCGGTCCCGGATGGAACAGTTCCCTTGAGGCTGGCGACATCCTTATCGCCAGAGGTCCCGAGGACGCTGTAGCGTTCTTCAAGGATATCGCCGACGGTACCAGAACCGAATTCTGAAACTTCAATCTGGGTCATCGGAAGTTCCGATGGCCCGCTTCTTCATTTTTGGTAATATCGGTATGCGCTTAGGCGATTAGCATGCCGATGTAACGACCTGCGATTGCACCGATGATGCATAGTCCCGCATTCAGAAGGATGTTGATCCCGGCCTTCATCATCTCACCGTCGAAGAACAGTTTGGTGGTGTCAAGGGTGAAAGTGGACATCGTGGTGAATGCTCCGAACAATCCAGTGAAAAGGAACAGTTTTGCCTCAGGTGCGATACCGGGAAGTGCGAATGTCAGTAGCGCGAGAAGGAATGCGCCGATGATGTTCACAATGAATGTCGCCCAGGGGAACTGGCTGGAATCCACAACCTGGCCGACACTGAATCTGAGTATTGCTCCGATTGCGCCGCCAAGTGCCACAAGTGCCAGGGTTGTTAAACTGAAGTCCATAGTATTCCCAACGAGAAACGCAGAAAGAAAAGTGACTGGTAGCCCCGCCCAGATTCGAACTGAGGTCCAAAGATCCAGAGTCTCCGATGATTGACCACTACACTACGGGGCTGTGTAAATCCCACAAATCGCTTATGGTTTTAATAACTTTCGATTGTTGAAAAAGAGAGTGCAGGCCCGAAGGCCTGCTGGTAAGGGTTTACTGGATTGCTTTCTTGACCTGCTCGAAGATCTCGTTGATGTCACCGGTTCCGGGGATGGTGACGATCTTCTTGGCATTGGTGTAGTAGTCGACAAGAGGCAGAGTGTTCTTGCGGTAGACTTCGAGCCTGTTCTTGACGGTCTCGGTCTTGTCATCGTCCCTCTGGTAGAGTTCGGATCCGCACTTGTCGCACTTGCCTGCTACCTTGGGTGCGTTGTAAACGAGGTGGTAGACTGCCTGACAGCTGGGGTTGGGGCAGGAACGCCTCTGGGTGAGCCTCTCGATGAGTGCGTCGTCGGCAACATCGAAGTTAAGTGCCAGATCGACATCGAGCTCCTTGTCGAGTGCCTCTGCCTGCTCGACGGTTCTGGGGAATCCATCGAAGATGATTCCGGGAACCTTTCCGAGGGACTGGATCTTGTCCTTCATAAGTCCGATGATGACATCGTTGGGGACGAGTGCTCCAGAGTCCATGTAGGTCTTTGCGAGTTTTCCGAGTTCGGTTCCGTTCCTGACTGCCTCACGGAGCATGTCTCCGGTGGAGAGCCTTACATATCCGAGTTCGGTCTGGAGTTTTTCTCCCTGGGTTCCTTTTCCTGCTCCGGGGGGTCCGAGCAGTACGATCATGGATTTCATGACACCGCGTAGGTACGCATTATTTATCAGTCTATCCCTTGGGCTGTCACGCGCGTGCGAGTTCTCGCGCATATTATTATAAGCATGGTACAGGATAGGTGCTCGATTGAAATGGCTATCGACCAGAAGATTATCGACGAACTGGAAGCGGTCGTAGGAAAGGACCGTATCTCCACCAGCCCCGCCGTGCTGTACACCTACGGATTCGATTCTTCGATTTACCACCACAACCCCGATGTTGTGGTCCAGCCGATCTCCACCGAGGAAGTATCGGAGATCATGAAGATCGCATACAAGTACGAGATTCCCGTCACCCCCAGGGGAGCAGGAACCGGACTCTGCGGAGCGGCAGTCCCCATCATGGGTGGTATCGTCGTTGCCATGCAGAAGATGAACAAGATCAAGAAGATCAGCGTCAATGACAACTGGGTCGATGTAGAGGCAGGAGTCGTCTACAACGATCTCAACGCCGAGCTCGCAAAGTATGGATTCTTCTTCCCTCCCTCCCCCGGATCCGCAGAGGCATGCCAGGTCGGAGGAATGGTCGCAACCAACGCATCCGGAATGAGGGCCGTCAAGTACGGAGCAACCAGGGACTTCGTCCTCGGACTCACCTTCGTCAAGGCCAACGGTGACATCGTCCGCGCCGGAACCAGGACCATCAAGGACGCATCCGGATACCAGCTCGCACGTTTCATGGTCGCATCCGAGGGAACCCTCGGAATCATCACCGAGATCACCTTCAAGATCACCACCAAGCCCAAGAAGTCCGCTTCCTGCCTTTGTGCATTCGACTCCCTTGTCGATGCAGGTGAGTGTATCGCAGCAATCATTGCCAAGCCCCTGATTCCCGCATCCTGCGAACTCATGGACAGGGTCAGCATCAGTGCTGTCAACAAGGCACGCGGAAACCCCCTGCCCGACGTCGAGGCACTCATCATCGTCGAGGTAGACGGAGAGACCGACGAGGTCATCGAGAGAGATCTCAAGATCGTCGAGGAGGTCGCAAAGAGCCAGAAGTCTGTTTCCGTCACTCCTTCCTTCGACCCCAAGGAGATTGCTAAGTGGACCGACGCAAGGAAGTCTGTCCTCGCATCCCTGTCCGTTCTCAAGCCCGGTTACGTTTCCGTATCCCTCGCAGACGACATGGGAGTTCCCGTATCTCAGGTTCCCAAGGCAGCCAAGTTCTTCCAGGAGACCGCTGAGAAGTACAACGTCACCATCGCAACCTACGGACATGCATCCGATGGAAACCTTCACACCAAGATGGTCATCGACCCCAACAGGGCAGATGAGTGGGAGAGGGGATTCAAGGCAGTCGACGAGATCTTCGCAAAGTGTGTCGAACTCGGTGGAACCGTCACCGGTGAGCACGGAGTAGGAATCTCCAAGGCGCTTAACTTCCAGCAGGAGAGGGCAACCGAGATCGAGACCATCAGGGCCATCAAGCAGGCATTCGACCCCAAGAACATCCTGAACCCCGGAAAGGCCGACCAGTGGAGAGGCTCTCCCCTCAGGGATCTCAGGTACCCCTGCAAAGAATACATGTGAAACCGATGGGGGATTCTCCCCCATCATTCAATTTTGATTGTCTCGGATCATCCGAGAGTATAGTAAAGGTCGGACAGAAGTCCGAGGAACCTCGAGAAGAAGAGGAGTCCCGCGATGATTATGGCGACCAGCCATACACTGTTGTTCCACCTCATGATCTTCGATCCATCGAGGATTCCGATGGGCAGGAGATTGAACAGTGCCAGTGCAGCATTCAGACTGAACAGGAGATAGAACACAACCACTATCGGGATACCGTTGAGCGCTATGCATCCGATCAGTCCGATGATCGAGAGGACGATGTTGACTGCGGGCCCGGCAAGACTGATCTTTCCATCCTGTTCCTGTGTGACGAAACCGCTGATGTACACGACTCCGGGCGCGGCGAACAGGAATCCTATGGCACTGAAGACCAGTGTGACGATCAATCCGACGGGGAACATGCGGTATTCGGACCACAGGCCCATGTTCTGTGCAGTGAACTTGTGTCCGAGCTCATGGAGAAGGAAGCTCAGGACGACGATGGCGGACATCATTGCCAGCATTCCGAGGAACCACAGGTCGCCAAGATAGTGTTTGAAGAATCCTGTGACGAATTCATTGTTGCGGAACATTATCAGAAATGCTATGGAAAGTACCAGAACCGATACGAGAATATCTCTGATCTCGATTTTACTGAACCTTTTCGGTTTGACGATATAATACCTGTCCTGACCGTCTTCCATAGGTATCGGTACGAATATCCTATATAAAGGTGGATTGGATAGGCGAAGGTATGATTCCCGTTCGGACCAACATCGCAAACGGAAAGGAAACATGCAGGTGGTGCGATACCTGTGGTACCCTCCTGCTGGGCAGGAGATGTTCCAAGTGCGGGTCTGAGGGAAGGGAGTTCGAGATCAACAGCCCCGGCGACATACGCCCCTGTATGGGGGATAGCGTGAAGATCCTCGAGGATCTACTCACCGAGGCTTTCGGTACCGCCTCTCCCATAGTGGGAAAATCGGTATTCTTCAACAAGGTTCCCGGAGAGGACCGTACTGATGAGATCATCGCACACGGACAGGTCATCGGTATACTAAGGTTCGACATCGCCGCAGACTGTCTGAAGGTCGAACTCAGACAGGCCGGTGCGGAACTCTGGGATTACGTGGCAACACGCAACATCGTAAGGATATTCGGAGTCTCTGGACACCTCAAGGGAAAAGGTGTAGCGGGAGAGAACGTCTCCGAGATAATCGGAGAATTCGGAAACGAGGAACCACTTATCATCAGAAAAGGACAGAAGGTCGGACCCGGAGTCTCCATGGCCCCCAGCGACTCCATGAAGACTGCGGAGAAGGCACTAAGGGTTAGGGACCTCAACGCCCCTTCCGAATTCCCCAGGTCCCCGGATGCCGACAGGAAGACCTTCGTCGACGTGAACCGTAAGCATTTCATGTCCCTTGAGTCCACCGCTGTCAATGAGATCAGGAACTATCTCAAAGGTAAGACCCAGCCGGTCACCGTTTCATTCTCGGGAGGGAAGGATTCCCTTGCGGCATACGGCATCGCGGCCAAGGCGGTCAAAGACCCAGAGCTCCTGTTCACCAATACGGGACTGGAATTTCCCGAGACCCTTGAGTATGTCGAGAGTTTTGCAAAAGACAACAAACTCAAGCTCCATACGGCACAGGCCGGTAACGCATTCAAGGACAATGTGGACACCTTCGGACCACCTGCCAAGGACTTCAGATGGTGCTGTAAAGTCTGTAAACTCGGACCGATATCCGAACTCATTTCCAAGAACTATCCCAAGGGAACGATCACCTGCGAAGGAAATAGGTCCCTTGAATCATTCTCGCGTGCCGGAACCGAATTGGTATCCAAGAACCCCTTCGTCCCCAACCAGATAAATCTCAACCCCGTGAGAGATTGGTGTGCAGCAGAGATTTGGGGTTACATCTGGATGAAGAATCTGTCGTACAACCCTCTTTACGAAAGGGATTTCGAACGTATCGGATGCTATCTCTGTGCATCCTGTCTTGCATCCGAATGGAGGAACACCTCGAGGATCCACCCCGAGATGTACCAGGACTGGGAGAAATATCTTCATGAATACGCCAAACGCAACGGACTTCCTCCCGAGTATATCGATATGGGATTCTGGAGGTGGAAGGTTCTTCCTCCGAAGATGAGGCAGTTGGCCGACGGACTGGACCTGAAGACTGAACCCAAGGGCGGAAACGGTCTTTCTATGAAGCTCATGAAAGGTGCATCCGTCTGTGTTGCAGGGGGATACTCTATGGAGGCCATCGCCACCGTCCCCCGTAACAGGGATTTCGCATATGTCGAGGATGCTCTCCGCACTATCGGCGAGGTGAAGTACTCGCCCGAGTTCGAGATCGCATTGGTCAAGATGAAGACCGGAAGGGCAAGGCTCTTCGGAGGCGGACAGGTGTCCGTCACCGCAGATGATGCCAAGGGTGCCGAGAAGACCTTCGAAAAGGCCGTCAAGGCACTTATCCGTGCCGAACTCTGCACCCAATGCGGAATCTGTGCAAAGACCTGCCCCCGCAAGGCGATCAGGATCAAAGGCGGAATGAAGGTGGATGCAGAGAAATGCATCTCCTGTGGCAAATGCGAAAGCTCCTGCATGGTCGTGCATTATTACGACAAGATCATGGCAGGCAAATCCGCACCTGCTCCCGAGGCCTGTACGACACGTCCGAAACAGCAGACCCAGACATCTAAAAATAAGGGCGGATACAACAGGAATCACCGTAACGGACAGGGTCATGACAAACCTCATGGCGACAGGAAGTATCACGGAAAACTGCAGAACAGGTCCGGAAACAAAGACCGTCCTTCACGTCGTAACTGATTTTTAGCAGATGTATGATTGATGGTCATGCAGATATTCTACATCGCGGTAATCATGGCATTCGCTCCGGCACTGCTGATGATGTATCTCCTCCTCAGGCCGTACACCTACCCTGCGACCGAATATCCGTATTTCAGTGACCCCTCGTTCTTCATTCTGTTCGCAGGGGGACTCATCGCGGGAACCATCCTGTTCCTGGTCTATTCGTTCATTGCAAGCAACATCATCACGGTCATAGTGTACGCTCTGGTGCAGGTCATGGCCGTCGTGGTGGTTATGAACCTCAAACGCTACCGCGGAAAATCCGACAGCATATTCTACGGATTCGGATTCGGACTCGGTGCAGGAGCCACTACCGGAACCGGTCTGATATACTGGTTCGCAAACTCTGCAGAACTCCTGGGAAGCAGTCTCGATATTCCCGATTTTGCTCTCCTGTTCGTATTGTCCCTTGCGATGATCAACCAGTTCAGCGCGGTCGGAATAACTGTCGGAGAGGGTATTGCAAGACACCTTCCGATGCAGTATGCGGTTCAGGCAATGATCTACAATTTCATTTTCTGGGTCGTGTTCTCCATCGCACTTCTCAACTCTGACTCGATGTTCTATCTCGCAGCGGCAACCTTCATGTGCCTGGCAATCTCCCTGATGTATCTCATCTATGCATGCAAGAAGGAGATCGTACCTCTTGTGAGAGAGGTCGACCGTATGAACAAGAAAGGTAAGAAAAACGCCGAGTGAGTTCAGTTTGCGGTATAGCGGCCGTACTTGGTTTCGTGGACGTACCCCTGAACGAGCATCGCCTTGAGGATCTTCTCGGCATTCTTGGGTTCCAGTTTCTCCAGTTCCTCGTAGGTGAACTCGCCATAAACCCTCGTGAGTCCTTTGGAAAGGACTTCCATCTTCTCCTCCAGGCCGTGGCAGTGCTCGTACTCATATTCCAAAGTGGAGTAGGGGTCGGTGTCAGGAGACGGTTTCTTCTTTTCGGAAATCTCGGCCGAACCGGTCAGCTGAGTAAGTGCGGCACGTGCGGATGCGGCATCGGTGCTCTTGAAGTAGACCTGGTGGTCCGCCACTGTGCTGTGGGTCCCGCAGTAGGGGCAGGTGGACTTCTTGGTGGAAAGGTCGACTACACGTTTCCTGTTGCAGTTTATGCATCCGATTACGCCGAACATGGGATCAGTGGAAGTCGCAGAATACAAGTGATGAAATGCAACAGCCGTACATATTGTCGGGAACGACAAGGTCCTCAACGCGGTAGTGGATCTCGCCGAACTCGACTCCGCGGATGCGGGACATCTCCTCCATTTTCTTTTGGAGTTCTTTCCTGAGGTCTTCGGCATTTCCGTGAAGGTGACCTTCGGCGACATAGCCTCCGTGACCGTCTTTCCTGTATGTGTAGGCGATGCCTGCAGCGAGGCGGTCGCCGGAGTAACCCCTCATTTGGGAAAGGACGCAGAATGTGACGGCACCCATGGGGATAGGGCGGATCTCGACCTCGACCGCTCCGTCGGGAATGACGGAGGAGACGGCAACGAGGTTCTGTTCGCAGATCTGTGCCTTCATAAGTGCCAGATCGAATGCGTTGAGGTCGGAAACAGGGCTGGTTGCGGTTCCTGATGTGATGAAGAATTCTTTGGGTACGAGACAGGCCATTTATTCACCCGTATAGGTTCTGGTTGATCATGTTCTGCTGGTTCTGCTGCACGCGGACACGGTTATCGAGGTCTTCTGCCTCATGATACAAAGGTGTGGGGTCGACGTTCAGACGGGGAATCAGCTGTTTGAGCGGATTGAGGATCTCTGCAGCGGCCCTCGGATCGGGCAGTTGGGGATTGGCGGGAGATATCAGACAGATGGTATTGGTACCGTCGTAACGGCTCTGGTATAGGCCGACACCGGACATTCCGCGGATTATCCCCTCCTCCATGAGGCGTACTCCCGCATCCTCGAGTTTTGCCTTGGCAGCATCATTGGAGTATGCCCCCATGATCTGCACGGCAGGCTCGTTGGAAGCTATTCCGTCAAGGAAGATGATGTCATTAGCCCCCATTTCCTTGACCTGCTCCATGATGTCCAGTGCAAGGTCGTATGTGAACTCGGGCTTGGGTGCTACCTCGGATGTAACGATGATGATGTCCCTGGATTTGACACGTTTCTTCGGTTTTTCCTCGACGGTCTCCTGCGCGGATTCCTCCTTGACCTCGCCCTCTGCGGATTTGGATTTCTTCCTCATCCTAGGTATGGGTCCTGCATAGATCCTGATGGGAGGATATGCGTTTCCGTTCTGCAGAATCGTGTATTGCTGGATGTCCGGATAGGTGATTCCCCCTACGACCTGCAGTTTGAGTTCGCGTGCAAGGAAACTCGTGGCGATGGAGCCTACGAGTCCGATACTAGGGAATCCAATTACCGCGATAGGGTCTTTGAGCTCTTTCTGCTCATACCAGAAGTATTTCGGTGCGGACATCGAACTGCCATAGATTCAGACTTATATGATGGTGTTGGGCACAATTTGATATTATCCATGGAACATTCGCATGTATGCAGAACAACCCCATCGAACTCACAATGACCTCGGCAGGCATACCCGTCCTGACCGAGCATGTCCCCAACAGCGCTAGCGCAGGATTCCTGGTCGCCGTACGTACTGGATCCAGGGACGAATACGATGGAATCTTCGGACTTTCCCACCTTCTGGAACATACGGTTTTCAGAGAGACCAAGACACGCAACTCCTTCGAGATGGCCAAGGAAATGGAAGGAGCAGGAGGAGAACTCAACGCCTTCACGGCCAAAGAGATGACCGGATTCTACGGCATCACTCTCGGAGAGACCGCCGATGTGGCTATGAAACTCGTTGGTGACATCGTGGCGAATCCTCTCATCAACGAGAAAGATACCGAATTAGAGAAGGAGATCGTTCTCCAGGAGCTCAGCATGGTTAAATCCGAACCTGAATCCTATGTACACGATCTCTTCGAAGAGAATCTCTGGGCAGGAAACGAACTGGGTCGCGACGAAGGCGGAAGCGAGGAGACGGTCATCCCTCTGACCCATGAGGATCTCAGGAAGTACTATGATGAGAGGTATGGAAGGCCGAATCTCGCTGTCTTCGCCACAGGCAACTTCGATAAGGAGGAGGTAGTCAAATGGGCGGAGGAGACCTTCGATCCGATGGATGCGCCCGTAGTCAACAAGAGGACCACCCCTGACATGCCCAAGGCCAAGTACTCCTGTACCGAACATAACTCCGAGCATCTGAACATCGGATTCGGATTCCCGGTGGGAAAGCTCGATGCCAAGGAACGTGCAGCAGTCAGGGTACTCGGTGCAGTTATGGGTGCCGGAACAAGTTCCAGGCTGTTCCAGAACGTTCGTGAGAAGAATGCTCTGGTCTATTCGATCTATAATGACAGTCACAACTACAGCGATGCCGGATACATTTCCGCGTTCATGTCCTGTACCGGAAAGAATGTCATCAAAGCCATGGAGGAGACAGCGAGATCCTACTCCGACTTCAAGAAAAACGGTCTCGAGAAGGATGAACTTCAGAGAACCAAGAACCTTCTCAAAGGTGCCGTAGCAAGGGGTGCCGAGACCACCGATAACAGAGTCTACCGCATGTGTGTAGGATATATGACGCATGGAAGTGCCAGCAGTACAGCCGACACCCTGGCACAGATCGATGCGGTCACCGAGGATGAGGTCATGGCTGTCGCCGAGAAGTACCTTACCTCTGACAGACTGAATATAACGGTCCTCGGACGCTGTTCTAAGAAGGTTCAGGCATTCGAGTTTTCTTCGCTGGAAATCTGATCCCGGTCTTTTCTGAATTCGTCAAGGACGAACAGGACCGCCTTTTCGGCGGATTCCTGTTTTTCCGCGACGACGGGGGTGAGGGATTCGCTCATGGTTGCCATGTCCTCGATCTCCATCGCTACGAATTTTATCTGAAGGGGCATGGTGGTGGGGTCCATCTCACGACCGATCTTGATGGCGGTAGCGACGTTGATGTCATGAGAGGGGACGTCATGGACGGTCGATTCGAAGTCTGCGACATCGAAAATAAGAATGGTTCCAGGAGCATAGTTCCACGTCTGGATGGCATCCACGATGACTGCATAGCTGTATCCTCTCAGAAGGGGAAGTAATTCAAGTCCGCCGACGGCTTCCTGAAAACAGTCCACATCTCCCATTCCCATTTTCTGGATGTTTTCGGAGATACGTAGTCCGATCGAGTCATCGGTCATGATAGGGCTTCCGATGCCGATGACGGCCAAGCGTCCGTTGAGTGCCATGTTATGCCGATTCCTACGGTTGCATTTAACACTTTTTTGATTCATATGGGTTTTAGCTATTTTGCTAAACCCCGTTACGGTTATAATACAGCAATTCATTATACCCAGAGATGGAAATTAAAATCCGCACTGAACAGATAATTAATGGCCAGTCCATCACCAACCGCCAACTCGAAGCCCTGTGGGCCGTCGGTAAGACCGGCAGCATGTCCGCAGCCGCGAAAAAACTCGGAGTATCTGTTCCGGTTATCCATCGTTATGTGACCAATATCGAATCCGCAGCAGGGGAACCAGTAACCAAGTCAACTCCAATGGGAACCGTTCTCACCGCCGCAGGAAAGCAAATCTCCGATATGTACATGGCCGGAGAGGCGAGATGCAGTGACGACCACGGGTTCACTGTCGCATGCAGCCCCGTCACCGAGGACCTCATGATGTCGGTACTCTCCTCGCTGAAGATGACCGATGTGGAACTCGTCATCTCCGATGATGCCCACAACACTAGGATGATGATCGAGGGTCTCGCCGATATGGTCCTCATCGATGATCCCCTCTACCTTTTCGACATCGACGAGTACGGATTCTCTGCAGACGAGATCGGATACATGGGCATGGTCTATGTGGACAACGGACCGTCCTTCATCCGTTACCGTTACGGTGCACAGAGGGTCGCATTCATGTTCCTTGACACCCTCAATACGACCTACACCGTAGATGCAGAGACCTATTCGCTTTCCGAGATGCTCGGATCCAACAAGAGCTTCTTCGTCGACGAGTTTTTGCTGACCAGGAAGGGACTGAAGCTGAAGAGTGCCGTCGACCCCAAGGTTCTCAGGCACGCAATCACCGCGATCTTCCGTTCCGAGAACAAAACCGTCATGAAGCTCATTAACGCCCTAAAGGCCAGGCATATCAACTGATTTGTTGGAAAAAGATTCGATTTAGGATTACCTTATTCGGTATAACCTAGTTATCCTTACCATACGCAATTATATAGGGTAAGGAAATTTTGAACACTCAGAGGATTAAAATGGAGTTTAAAAACAACCCCGAATTCGAGCAGCAGCTCGCCGTTCTCGGCGGAGCTGACGCAAAGCTCTGTTTCCAGTGCGGTACCTGTACCGCAGGATGCCCCTCCGGAAGGCGCACTTCCTACAGGGTCAGGAAACTCGTCCGCATGGCACAGCTTGACATGAAAGAGGAGATCGTCAACAGCGAGGAACTCTGGATGTGCAGCACCTGTTACACCTGTATGGAGAGGTGCCCCCGCCGTGTCCCCATCGTCGACATCATCATCGCACTCAGGAACATCGCAGTTTCCGAGGGACACATCAAGGACAAGCACAAGGGAACCGCAAAGAACCTCTACACCCTTGGACACACCGTCCCCATCAACGACGAAGTCAAAGCCAACAGGGCAAAACTCGGACTCCCCGAGGTACCTCCCACCGTTCTCGCAAACGAGAAGGCAATGGCAGAACTCAAAGCAATTCTTGATGCTGCAGGATTCGACGGCATCGTAAAGGAGTGATTTCAATGGCTAAATACGCATTCTTCCTCGGATGTGTCGCACCTCTCAGGTACCCCGGTATCGAGAAGTCCACCCGTGTCGTCTTCGACAAGCTCGGAGTAGAGCTCGTCGACCTCACCGATGCCTCCTGCTGCCCCGCACCCGGAGTCATCAAAGCATTCTCCAAGACCACCTGGCTCGCAGCCGCAGCAAGGAACCTCGCACTCGCAGAGAAGATGGGACTCCCCATCATGACCATCTGCAACGGATGCTACGGATCCCTCTTCGAGGCAGCACACGAGCTCAACAACAACGCAGAGGAACTCGCAAAAGTCAACGAGATCCTTGCAAAGGTCGGAGTCAAATACAACGGAACCACCCAGGTTTACCACTTCGCAGAAGTCCTCTACAAAGAGGTCGGAATCGAGGCAATCAAAGCTTCCTTCACCAAGCCCCTCGAGTACAGGATCGGTGTCTTCTACGGATGCCACTTCCTCAAGCCCACCGACATCAAAGGCATCGACGATGCTGAGGATCCCCACATCCTTGAGGACCTTGTCGAGGCAACCGGATGTAAGGCAATGCCCAGGAAGCAGAAGACCCTCTGCTGCGGATCTGGAGGAGGACTTAAGGCCGCCTTCGGAAACGTCACCAAAGAGTTCACCCAGACCAACCTTGAGAACATCAAGGCATCCGACGCACAGTTCATCGTCGACGTCTGTCCCTTCTGCCACCTCCAGTTCGACACTGCACAGAAGGAGCTCGGCTTCGAGATCCCTGTACTTCACCTTGCACAGCTCTACGGAATCGCAATGGGCATGACCGAGGAAGAACTCGGACTTGCACTCCACAAGGTTCCTGTAAAGCTCTGAATGGGTAACTGAAACTTTAACAGGGGGCTTCGGCCCCCATCCTTCTTCTATAATATATTCAAAGATTCGATCGGTTTGTGTTGTTTGGTTCCAACCGGGTCAGCTTTAAATAATACTGGTACTCAATAATCAAACTCATTATATAGTGCGATTAGTTGCTCTCGACTAAGAGGCTATTAAAATGGCAAGAAACGGAAACAACGCATCCGCAGCCAAGAAGGCAAAGGACAAGTGGAAGTCCAAAGAGTGGTACAACATCCACGCACCCCGCATGTTCAACGAGACCGTCATCGGAGAGACCCCTTCCATCGACCCTGAGTTCGTCATCGGAAGGCAGGCAGAGGTTACCGTCCAGGACCTCACCGGAGACTTCTCCAAGATGCACATCAAGCTAAGGTTCAAAGTCTGCGATGTCGACGGACACGAGGCAAAGACCGAGTTCATGGGACACGACCTCACCTCTGACTACGTCAGGAGGCTCACCCGCAGGAAGAAGACCAAGACCGACCACGTCGTCGATGTCACCACCGCAGACGGATTCGTCCTCAGGCTCAAGACCATGTCCATCGCAGACAGGCGTATCCAGGCATCCCAGGAAGAGGGAATGCGCGCTGCAATTCACGAGTACCTCGTTGCATACGGTGCACAGAACAAACTCGCAGACGTCATCAAGGCAATCATCTCTGGTGACATGGCAAAGGACACCGCAAAGGCCTGCCACGCAATCATCCCCATCAAGAGGATCGAGATCCGCAAGTCCGAAGTCCTTGCACGCGGAGAGGGCGAGCCCGAGTCCATCATCGAGGCTCCTGCACCCGTCGAGGAAGCAGCTCCTGCAGAGGAACCTGTCGAGGCTCCCGCAGAAGAAGCAAAGACCGAGTAAATCCATTAACAGGGGGCTTCGGCCCCCACTTTCAGAAACACTTTTTGGATGACCGTGGCCTGGTCATGCGCAAGACTTATAATACATAAGTAATTGCAACCAATAACGTCGGGGTGGCTCAGCCTGGTAGAGCGTCGGACTCATAGGGTTCAGGTAATAACTGACCTCACCAGGGAAATCCGAAGGCCGAGGGTTCGAACCCCTCTCCCGACACCAACTTTTCTACTTTCATTCTTTGCGCATATGCTCTTTTCCGACTGTCTTTATAGTTCGGTTGCGATGTACTGGCTATGAGGCTGA
>JAKSHV010000110.1 GCA_024399225.1 archaeon
AAGGACAACGGAACAAAGGGGATCTCTTTCGGTTGCTCCCCTGTAGGATTCGATTCCGTGGAAGGATTCTACAGGAACATCACGGAAAAGACAGGTGGAGAGTTTTCGCTTGTAATGGAACGTCTCTCCAGGATGAAGGACCGTGCGTACAGATGCGTGATTGCATCTTCCATGGACCTCAGGGGAAGGACCTTCTGCGTATCAGCCCCACCGTCGATTAAAGATCCCCTGTCAAAATTCCTGGAAGAATCCTTCGGAATGCTCCATGCCGAAGAAAGGTACGAGTATCTCTTCGCCGAAGGCAACAGATGTGTCATGGAGAAGGCATCGGGAAGATGTCCCAGATGCATCGACATCGGATTCCCATCCAACAAGGTGGACTTCAACAGGAACCCCGTGCTGGGAATGTACGGAACGATGTATCTGTTGGATTCACTGTTCCTGTGAGCGGGAATCGAACTCGCCGTCGCGGAGCATCTTCTCCAGGTTGTGTCCCCTGCGGAGGTCCTTGTCGGTACGGCTTGCCAATGACGAGATGGTTCCGTTCTCCAGGATGAAACAGCAGTCGGGCCTCAGGAAATCGTTGGAGATCAGACCGGTGTTGTGGGTGACGAAAACGCAGATGGCGTTGTTGTTGCTGATGATCCTCCTTATGGCGTTCTCGGCAAGTTTGTAGTGGTACATGTCGTCGAAGTCGTCGAAATAGATGAGGGACTCCTTGTCGATGCACCTCTTTATCCAACAGTAGAGCCTGCAGAGGATCAGCGTTCCCCTGGAGGCGGCCTTGAAGAACGGTAGGTCCTTGTTCTTCAGATGGATCATGAGCTTTCCGTTCACTCCGATGATGTCGTTGTCCACTGCTCCAACGTCCCTCAGGAACTCGGTGAACTCTCCGATGTATCCGTTGGAGATGATGTAGCTGTCGAGGTCGTCGTCCTGGTCGAGGATTCCGATATGCTCGTCCTTCTTCCACATGGCACGGTAGTAGAGGGTGTGCGATGCGAAGTCGGATATTGCGCGTATCACTGAATACTTATCCTGATAGGTCTCCTCGATCACACGCCTTAGGAGTGCCTTTTTTCCATGAAGAGTATTGACATCTATCTTCGATGCGTTTATCCTGTCGAGGTCGAAGACACCGTTGGAGAGGTCGGAGACATTGTAATCGAAGATCACCGCACGGTCGATGACTAATCTCTCGCACACGACCTCCTCCGGAGACCTCTTTCCGTATTCGTAGGTTATGTATGTCCCCTGGTATGTGAAGTCGTAATGGAACATCGCGAAATCCGTGTCCGAGTTCCCGTTCACGTAGCACTCGGCATCGCACTGTCCGATGTCGCGGGAGTATCCGGTGAGGGTGGATACGATGTCCACCATGGCGTAACCGAAATTGGTCTTGCCTGCCCCGTTTGCCCCCATGATGACTACCTTATCGAGGAAATCTCCCCTGACGCATTCCTTTCCGAACTGGTAGTTCTTCTTGTTGGTCAGGTCGATCTCGATGGGTCCTTCGAATCCCCTGTAATTGGAAACACTGAATCTTAGGAGCATACGCGTTCATTGTCCGTATTGTTTTAATGGTATATAAGAGTGGAAAAATTTTACAGAAGTGGTTTTACAAACTGTTCACAGAAAAGGTCCGTTTCGGCTGTGAAAATGTTGTTTTTCGGTGCCAATAACCACTTAATCAAACTAATCCAACCAAAACCGAAATAAAATTACACCCGTATGGGCCCTTATATAGTATTTGGATTAGTCATCCAATATAGGTGAAACCTATGCAGAAGAACGCAATCATAGCAATCATCGCAGTAGCCATCGTCGTAGTGGCAGGCGGCGCAGTCGCCGTCAAGGTCATCAACGACAAGGACGACGGTTACTCCCCCGCAGCCTACAACGACGCAGACGTCAGGCTGAGGATCTTCGGAAACGCAAACGGAGATGATGTCATCAATGAGGATGACGTCAAGACCATCCAGAAGATCATCGACGACAAGAACGACAAATGGAAGGACGAATACTACTTCGCAGATGCCAACCACGACGGAAAGATCGACTCCAAGGATGTCGACGCAGTCAAGGACATCATCGCAAAGAAACCCATGAAGATGTGGTACGAGTCCGCATTCTCCATCAAGGACAAGTACGACGGAAGCAACGACAGGATCGACGCATACGTCAACTACCCCATCGGAACCAAGATCGGATGCGAGTACAGTGACGTCGACATCCTCTCCGTACTCGGAGTCTACAGGTATTTCTCCGCAACCTCCGAGACCGCACAGGCCGACTACGGAAACACCCTCTACCCCGGAATCTCCGATCTCCCCACCATGGGAGCAAAGGACGAGCTCAACCTCGAGGCCATCGGAAACCTCAACAGGGAAGGCAAGCTCGACACCCTCATCCCGCGGACCGGAGGAACCTCCACCAACTACATCTGGGACAATGCAAAGGCGGCAGGACTCACCGACAAGGTGTCCATCGTCATGGTCATGGTCCAGGGAGAGCACTGTGTCAACGGAGCACTCATGCTCGCATGCATGCTCGGAGACCAGACCCTTTCCGAGAAGTACGTCAAATGGTTCGACTCCGCAATGGACACCCTCGGAAAACTCGACAAGATCGACAAGAAGACCTGCATCGTCATGAAGACCTTCAACCCCGACAACCTGTCCAACGTCAACGCATACAACCAGTACCAGCCCCCCGCACTCTGGTTCAGCAAGGTGATCAACTTCACCGAGCAGACCGCAGGCAAGAAGGGATTCACCTCCCTCGGATCCGCCGAGGCAATCAAGGCAGCCATGGGAACCACCGACTTCGTCATCTGCCAGACCAAGCACACCCCCAAGGTGACCAACCAGGAGGAGTACAACACCTGGGCAGCGGCAAAGATCGAGTCCATATTCAAGAACCTCCCCGTCTACGACGCACACAAGGTCTACACCATCGACTTCTCCCTCATGCCCTTCTTCGGAGGACCTGCAGGATGTCTGCTCCTCGCCTCCCAGATCTACGGTGACGAGGTCATCAGCTGGGACGACGCATGCAAGATGGTCAACGAATACTGCTCCGACTTCATGCCCGAGGGTTCCAACACCGCAAAGGGAATGAGCTGGGGATACACCTACACCGGCTGGAGAGCCTGAATCAAACACATTGAGTGATCCATATGGAAGACGCCGAAGGGAGAAAGGTCAGCAAAGCAGTCACACAGGCATCGGACCTGTGGTGCTCCGATGACTACGGAGAATTGAACGAAAAGGAGCTCATGCAGGAATACAGGAGCTCCATCTTCAGGAAGGTGCTGTTCATCCTCGCCTGTCTGGTAGGGATGTTCATCGCCGCCGGCATCTCCCTCGGAAAGGGTACCTACCCGATTCCCTTCCTCGAATGCTACGAGATCGTCTGGAACCACATAACCGGAAACATCCAGGACCAGATGCTCGACTACTTCGTGGTGGAGGGACGTCTTCCCAGGATCGTCCTCGCAATGCTGACCGGTGTCGCACTCGCAGTGTGCGGCTCTGTCATGCAGAGCGTCATGAAAAACCCCTTGGCCGACCCCTACACCACAGGAATCTCCTCCGGTGCGGGGTTCGGCGCTACCATAGCCATCACCGCGGACATCACCATCATCGGCGGAACCTACGCGGTGGTCGGCAACGCATTCATATTCGCATTGATCCCGATGTTCGTGATCATCGCAGTGTCCAAGCTGAACAACAGCTCGCCCACCACCATGATCATGGCCGGAATCGCCATCATGTACATCTTCAACGCGGTCTCCACCGTGTTCAAGTTAATAGCAGACCCAGACAACCTTTCCGCACTGTACAAGTGGCAGGTCGGTACCCTCGGTGCTGGGGGATGGGACGACATCCTGCTCATCTTCATCGTGGTCGCCGCAGGAACGATACTCCTTCAGTATTTCTCCCGCAAGCTCAACGTCCTCTCCACCGGAGACGACAGTGCAAAGGCCATGGGCATCAACGTCGACCAGATGCGCAGGCTGCTCCTGCTCGTGATCACCCTTGTTGTCGCAACGGTGGTCAGCTTCACCGGACTCATCGGATTCGTCGGTCTGGTGGCACCCCATATCGCAAGGATCTTCGTCGGTTCCGACAACCGTTTCCTCATCCCCGCATCGGGAGTGTTCGGAGCGGCCCTGTTGGTTGTCGCTGACGTCGTAGGCAGAACGATCATCTCCCCCGCAACACTCGAGGTGGGAGTCATCACCTCCTTCATCGGAGGTCCCCTGTTCCTGTATCTCGTGATCAGGAGCAAGAAATCATCGTGGTGATAACATGAGGATACAGATGCAGAACGTCAACTTCGGTTACACCCACGACAAACTGATCCTGCATGACATCAACCTCGACCTCGAGGGTCCGGGGCACGGCGGCGGGCGGGTTCGGGCGCTGGGAGGCCCGCGGGGGCGACTGGTTCGCGGGCATGTCCGACTGGGGCGCGATGGCGGCGGGCTTCCGGAAGTTCAGGGAAGAATGCGGCGCATCCTGACGTTCG
>JAKSHV010000111.1 GCA_024399225.1 archaeon
TCCTTCTTCTTGAACCTCAGATAGAGGTCGTTGGAAACGGTGGAGGATGCGACGAGAAGCTGGGAGTCTGCGGTACTCATAACTGCTGCAAGGATTGCAGAGTAGATGATTCCTGCAATTGCGGTTGCAAAGAGTCCTCCCGCCATAACGATGAATGCGGTCTCGGGGTTGGTGATGGATCCGGGGTTTGCGACGGCCCATGCCCTTCCGACAAGTCCGACCATACAGGCTGCTGCGAGACAGATGACGATCCAGATGGTTGCAACACGCCTTGCGACCTTCATCTCGTTGGGGTTCTTGATTGCGGTGTACCTGACGACGATGTGGGGCATACCGAAGTATCCAAGTCCCCATGCGAGCAGGGAGATGAGTGCGATACCACCGATCTTTTCTCCGCCATCATAGAGGATGTCGGTGAAGTGTGCGGTGGATACGTGGTCCCAAATGGTGGTGACGTCGGACCATCCTCCGAGGTGGGAGATGGCGAAGATGGGGACGATGATCAGTGCGACGAGCATGAGCATTCCCTGAAGGAAATCGGTCCAGCAGACTGCTTTGAATCCTCCGAGGAAAGTGTATGCGACGATAACGACTGCAGCGATGATGACTGCGGCGTTGTTGCTGACATCGTCGAAGATGAGGTTGAAGACCTTTGCTGCACCGACAAATCCAGATGCAACATAGATAGTAAAGAAGACAAGGATGATGATTGCACTGACATCCCTAAGGTATCCTTTCTTGTCCCTGAAACGGTTGGAGAAGAAGGAGGAGAGAGTCAGAGAGTTCTTGGAGGTCTCGGTGTAGACCCTGAGCCTCTTTGCGATGAGGAGCCATGCAAGGTAGGAACCGATGGCCAGACCGATACCGATCCAAATCTCACCGAGTCCGGCTACGAGAATTGCTCCAGGAAGTCCCATGAGCAGCCAGCTGCTCATATCCGAAGCCTGTGCACTGAGGGCGGTGACGTAGGGGTTTAGGGTACGTCCTCCCAGAATGTAATCAGACAGGCTTGAAGATCTGTGGTAGTAGAAATATCCGATACCGATGACGATAACGAAATAAATCAAAACTACTGCGAGTAGAATGTAATCCATTATTAAGCCTCGAATGGCTTCTGCATATTATTATAATATATGGTTCTTTACACATTTGAGTGGGTTTACAAATTATTGGAGTGTAATGAACCCAATTTTTCAGTTTCGGTCACTTTATTTCATTAAAAGGTGAAATGCGTTAGCATTACCAAGAACGTAAACTTGGATATTTCATATTTGTGGACAAAGCATTCGCTAACAGATCGATAAAAATCAAGAGGTTTTTCCGTATCCTTAGCAGTTCAACGGGCGGTCATTTTATTCTACGGGCTGCTCTGCGAGCAGCTCTTACGGGCTCCGGCCATACTGTCGCACATCCGTAATTTTCGGCACGGTCATCTAGGATCAAAAGTGACACTGCGGATTTCGTGGGACAGCTGCCCGTATCCCTGCGCGGATTGGGAGGTCGTTTTCTTAAACGACCTCCTTTCCGTCCGATATGGCTTTCAACCTGGCGAACAGGACGTGTGCCATCTTGTTTGCACAGGCCATCAGGGCCTTCTTCGTCGGGAAACCGCGGCTTTTCAAGCGGTCGTACATCCGTGAAACGGATGATTCCCTGTCTTTATCAAACTGAATGTGAAGCATCGTCGCTTTTGTAAGGAGTTGCCTGGCGGTCGCATCTCCGCGACGGGTTATCCTGCAGTGGGGCGAGGATTCGGCCGATTCCCTCTGTCCGGGTACGATTCCGAAATAGGCAGCGAACTGGTTTCCTGTGGTGAAACGGTTGACGTCGATTATCATCGAGCAAAGGTATGCGGATATAACAGGTCCGAATCCCTTGATCGACTTTATGCTGCGGTACATGGGTTCTTCCCTGAACTCCTCCTCTATGTCCTTCAACGTAAGATCCATGCGGTGACGGGTATCCCTGGCCCTGGTGATCAACAGGGCCAGGGGCCTGTCCCCGTAACGGGAAAGTGTGGCGAGCGATGTCGCGGAGGCGATATCGTTCGTGAGTTTCCCCGGTTTGAGGTTCTTCAGAAGAATATACGACCTCAGTTGTCTGCGAGTATCCGAAAGGATGTTGGATTCCGTAACGTAGTTCCTGCAGATTATCCTGCGGTTCATCCAGGTCTCGTTCACCATGAGGCACTCGGCGAAACAGGTTTCGCCGAGAGTACGCCGCCTCATGTAGTTTGCAAGCTTCTTCGCATCGTTGGCATCCGTCTTCTGTTTCGACTGGTTGATCTCATAGAGGTCTGTAGGGAGTGCTACGATGACAGTACAACCGAGGTTTACAAGGGTCCAGTAGAGGATGTTCGTGAACCCTGTGTTCTCGATCAGGATCCCGTGTTCTGTATCCCTTACGAACGCTGCTAAATCGGACAATGATTCGTAATCATTGCGGAATTTCGCGAAGCGGGAATTGAATTCCTCGCAGAATTCCAATTCCTCACTTTCGGTGTCGAAAGTGGGGATTGCGTATGCTGAAATGCTCTTCGAATGTACGTCTGCGCCTATGTTTATGGTCATATCTTGTTGTCTCCATAACCACAGACCAATCGCCATAGCCAGCAAGGTTAATTATGTAGCAGATGCTACTCTCGGATGGCCTAAGGCGTTTGGTTTTTGTTGTGGTAAACATGCTAACGCAGGGCCACCTTTTAATGAGTGGGTCAGTTTCGGTCATCTCCCCCGATTCGGCTTATATAGTGTGTTTTGAATCATATCATAACAGGAAAATGGCGCATCCCAACCACGTCACTTCCTGGGACCCGTACACAAAAAGTCCATCCATAGTTATCCGTGCGGGCCCCCATCCTTTTCAGAATGCGTCTTCTGCGTGGATAGCTTCGTTAGCCTTGTCAGAGTAGAAGCTGATGATGAATCCGACGACCATGAGCACGGCTCCGAGAAGTATGTCCCAGATACCAGGTGTGTAGGAGAATGCCTGTTGGAGGATCACAAAGATGGATCCTGCGGTAAGTCCCAGAATGAACAGGAGTGCGGTAAGGTGGTGGTTCTCCAGTGCCTTGTTGAAGATCTTGGCGAAACCGATGGCTCCGAAAAGTGCTCCGAGGAACATGGGGATGATATGCAGGAAGTTCAGTTCATGGAGGGCATCGATGAACGCGGTCATGAGGCCGAACACGAGGAGGATGGTCGCATGGCTGAGTCCAGGCAGGATGGCGGAGATTGCTATGATAACTCCGATGAGGAACATTATCAGGATTCCGGTGAGGTCGGTGTTAACCTCGACATCTCCGGATCCACTGAATAATCCGAAAATTAGCATGAGGACCATTACGAACAGTCCCATTACGAACGATATGCCGTTGTTAGTGGTGAAGCGTTCGCCTTTCTCCTTGCTCACGGATCTGTAGAGGGGAATAATCTGTCCCGCAATCAGTCCGATGAAGAACAGCATGCATTCCGTGGGTATGGCGTTAAGGACTGAATCCAGAACCTTTGCACAAAGGAAGGTTCCCAGGGCCACACCGACTATGAGCATTAAGATGAACTTGAAGTCCTTGATAATGTAGGTCTTGAGGTCTGCGAGGTCCCTCAGGATATGCTCGTATATGCCGAAAACGACAGCCATCGTAGCGCCGGAGATTCCGGGCAGCATCGAGGCGATACCGATAACAGTACCCACGATGAGACTTTTGATGGTTGACACGGGAGAAAGCATACAGAATTACACATGCTCGCTATCTATTTAATAGGATAGACGCCCGACTCATCCGGGCGTCGAGTTGGTGTCACTTTTTGTTATTCTGGGACTCTAGGAACGCGCATGTGCATCCGTTCTTCCCGTAGTCGCTGCATTTGCACTCGCGGTACAGGCAGGGACGGGTTTTTCTGACATGGTCGTCTGCTTCGTCCAAGGTAAGGGTCATATCCCTGAACTCGGGGTCGGTGGTGGTCCAGGTTCTGGTGGCCGTGTTGATCAGCCATTCGTAATTGTCACCGTCTGCAATCCTGTGCAGTTCGCCCAGGTTATGGAGGTAATATGAATACTGCTGTGTTTCCCCGCCCATGACAGTAACGACGAAGTTGCACATGAGATTGTTGATGTCGTTGCTTTTATCTTCCCTGACAAGATCGTTCATGACCTTGATGGCCCTCAATCCGCACCAGTGTCCGTAGAAGGATGGTGTGTATTTCCTGCCGTCCGTGGCGGTGACGATGATACGGTCCCCCATCAGGATCCCTCCTGGGGGAGGATGTTCAGAACGCTGTGCTTTCCGGAGCTTGTGTTGTTGCTCATGGAGATGGGTTCCACGAGTTCGGAATATAATGGAAAAGTGTACAATTAACAAATCAGGGGGTAGAGGCCCCCGTGATTGTATTGTCAGTTGTTGCTGAAGTAGTTGGTCCTTACGATGTCCTCGATGATGGAACCGAGGGCGGGGTACTCGAAACCGGATCTGAAGGTGTGGGTCTCACGGTCGAAGGAGATCCATCCGGAGC
>JAKSHV010000112.1 GCA_024399225.1 archaeon
AATACTACGCAAACCTCAACGCCGTTCTCGACATGAAGCCCGACTACGTCATCGATGACGGAGCGGATCTCATCACCATGGCACACACCACCCGCAAGGAAGTCCTTTCCAACATCAAGGGAGGAAACGAGGAGACCACTACCGGAGTCGTCAGGCTTAGAGCCATGGCCACCGACAAGAAACTCGAGTTCCCCGTCATGGATGTCAACGACTCCAAGATGAAGTACCTCTTCGATAACAGGTACGGAACCGGACAGTCCATCTTCGAAGGATGGATGAACGCCACCAACCTCATCGTCGCGGGAAAACGCGTCGTCGTCGCAGGATACGGATGGTGTGGAAAGGGAGTCGCAATGAGGTCCAAGGGACTCGGAGCACTCGTCACTGTCACCGAGGTCGACCCCGTCAAAGCCATCGAGGCAAGGATGGATGGTTTCGATGTCATGCCCATGTCAGAGGCCGTCAAGACCGCAGACATCGTCCTCACCGTCACCGGATGCAAGGACATCGTCACCAAGCAGGACTTCCTCAACATGAAGGACGGATGCGTCATGGGTAACGCCGGACACTTCGACAACGAAGTATCCAAGAAGGACCTCATGGAACTCTCCGTCTCCAAGGAGCAGGTCAGGGACTTCATCGACTGCTACACCCTCAAAGACGGAAAGAAGCTCTACCTCATCGGAGAGGGAAGGCTCATGAACCTTGCCGCAGGACAGGGTCACCCCGCAGAGATCATGGACACCAGTTTCGCAACTCAGGCAAGAGCCATCGTATACATGGTCGAGAACCACGACAAGCTTGCCAACGAGGTTATCAGGGTCCCCGACGAGATCGACAACGAGCTCGCACTTGTCAAACTCCGCACTCTGGGTATTACCATCGATACTCTTACCGAGGAACAGTACAACTACATCCACAGCTGGACCGAGGGTACGTGAAATTCCAAACCGCAGGCAGAAATGCCTGCGGAATCTTTACCCAAATAATATCTACAAAAACCGATTTGAACCGTTAAGGAGCCAATGAGATGAAGATCGCAATCGTAACCGACAGTTATCACCCGCATATGGATGGAGTCATCGCTTGCGTCGACATCATGGAGGAGCTTCTCAACAAGGGCGAGTATTCCGCAGAGATCATCGCACCCGATTCGGGTAATGAAGCGGACCACAGGCCCAACGTCCATTACTGCAAATCTGTCAAACTGAAGACCTATGAAGGTTACTATGTCCCCATCTACCGTTCCCATGTCAAGAAGACACTCACGGAGATGGGTGCAGACATCATGCACGCACAGGGATACACCGTCATGACCCTCAAGGGAGTCATGGCCGCACACAAGCTCGGCATCCCCGTTATCGTAACCTTCCATACGCTCGGTGGGGACTGTATCCAGTATTATTCTCCCATCAAGATTCCCAAGAAATGGGGAGTCAAGCTATCCTGGGTCTATTTCCGTCAGCTTGCAAAATGGATCGATATCATCGTAACCCCTTCCCCCGATACCGCAAGGGAACTGCAGGAGAACGGCATCACCAACGAGATCCGTTCCATCCCCACTCCCGTCGATGTAACCAGATTCAAACCCACTGACGGAACCGCAATCCGTGAGAGACACAACCTTCAGGGAAAGAGGGTCATGGTCCACGTCGGAAGGGTTTCCTTCGAGAAGGAGATCAACAGGATCGTCGAGGTCATGCCTCGTCTGGACGAGGACATCGTTCTTCTCGTCGTCGGTAAGGGTCCCGCCATGCCTTCCCTCAAGGAACAGGCAAAGGAACTCGGTGTTGAGGACAGGGTCATATTCGCAGGTTTCGTTCCCGACGAGGAACTGACCCAGTACTATGGGGCCGGAGACATTGGAATCATGGCCTCCAGGTGGGAGACCGAATGTCTCACCGTTCTCCACGCACTCGCATGCGGACTTCCCGTCGCATGTGCGGACGCAAGGGCACTCAGGGACTATATGGTCGACGGACACAACGGATACCTTTTCGGGGACAGTCCCGACGATATCCTCGCAGCCATTGACAAGTGTTTCAAGGCAGACGATTCGATAAGACAGAATGCCATCAGGACTCTTGATGCATATTCCTACGACGCTTATCTTCAGAAACTCGACCAGCTTTACAAGGATGCTGTTGTGAAGGTCGCCGAGAAGAACAAGAAGAAGTCGAAGAAATCAAAGAAGGAATAATCCTCCTGCCCTGGGAGTGAGTGTTCCCATGCAGACATAGAAGGCGTCGGCGCCGGATGTGGCTGAGTATTCTATCGTTTCCTTTCCAGTGAACCTTCCGGTTTCGCTCTCTATGTATGTGTAGCCGGTCCAATCGAATGCGGCGCTTGCGACGATCTTTGCTATGGATATGTCCTGACTCCAGTCTCCGCCGTTGACAAGCATTCCTCCGAGTCCGAACTCCGCAAAGGCTATGCTGTAGCGTCCATCCTCGGATTCGTAACCGAGGTTGATGATGTTCGAATCGGCTTTGACGGAGTATTCGTCGCATACGTTCTGGGTGACCGAGAGCACCCTGCTGACCTCCGAACGCTGGGTGGCGAAGGTCTTTTCCTCGATGAACTGGAATCCCAAGGGGTTGTTCTCCAGGGGCTGATTTGTCTCCCAGTCCTTGAAATCCTCGTCCAAGGGGGCGGAGTAATGTCCTGCAAGTTCCTCGCTGTACCAGATGATGACTCCTCCTGCGTTCATCCAGGGAGATACAAGATCGGTGGTCATTACGCTTCCATCGGATGCGTACACGTTGCAGGGGAATGCACCAGAGGTGTTCAGGACCATTCTCCCCTTGGCATGGGCGGTGTCGAGAAGAACGTTTTTCAGTTCGTCCGCATCAATCTGCCTGTATGATACGCCCAGATACTTCAGCTGACCGCAGAGCTGCTCGATATCCTTCTGTAAGGTCACGAGGCTGATAGGATATGTGTAATCCTCATCGTAGAATACAAGGAGTTCGCGGGCAGTATCGTTCTTCAGGTTCACCGATACGGAATAGTAATCGGATTCCAAGGTGGAATCCATATCTATTCTCACGGTGGTTCCGTCGTTGCTGTACCCTACCTTGAATTCGTTGGGGTTGAACGGATACACGAGAAGTGCTCCGCCGATCAGGAGTACTACGACTATGGCAAGGATGATTGTCGGAAGATCGATCTTCATATGGCCTCATCCTCCAGTCTGTAAGGGTTGAAACGGTAAACGAAGAGCATGATTACTCCGATCAGCTGGGTTCCGGCCCCGATGGCGCAGAAGATCAGCTGCAGGATGCTGTAGTCCCCGAGGCCGACGCTTCCTGTGTAGAACTCGGTGATATCGAGGACGAGCGAGATATCGATGAGATCGGTGTATTGTGCCACGGACACGAACAGTGCCGCAGGTCCTTCCACCATGATGATGAAGATGGTCGCACCGATGGAGATGAAGAGGAAAGGTGTGATGTATCTCCTGTCGTAGACCAGAGCATACACACTGATCAGAGGGAGCAGAAGAATGAGATACTCGGGCATAGGGACCCAAAGGAAACAAGTCGCGATGGCAAGCGTGCCGACCATGAGCAGGAGTTTTGCACGGTCTTCCCAATTGGAATTGTACATCTTGTAACCGAGAACGATGGCGACGATCATCGCTATTCCCTGTACTGCGATACCTACGATATAGCTGGTGTGGAACAGGTTGGAGAACAGGTTGGTTATGCCTCCGTTGACAAGTGCCAGCAGTGCAAAAACCACAACTACCATGCTGAGCATTATTGCTATGGATTTCTTTGCGGTCAGGGGTTTGGGTCTGTATGTGATATGGACTTTCCTCCTCAGGAAGACGAATCCTGCGACAAGGACCACGATACCGATTACTCCGACTATGGCGATCTTGATGAGCTTTTCCGGAGAGCTTCCTGCTTTGAACACCCTTCCGATGAGGAATTCCCAAGAATCAAGGAATGTGCCGTTGAGAATCTGCGGAAGATACAGTATGATGAATATGGAAAGGGCCGCGATAGCCGCGATAGCGATGGATTTTGCCGCAACCTTCCAATCTCCCTTGTATTCCCTTAAGATGAATGCGATGAGGACTGGGAACAGATATGCGGGGAAGATCTTGAACAGGGTGGCAATTGCCCAGGACATGCCTGCGAACGCATATCTCTTGTTGAGGACGAAGTATATCGACATCAGCGAGAGAAGTCCGCAGTATATGTCGAACATACCATGGATACTCGATTCCACCAGGACAATGGGGGAAAGGAACAGCAGTGCGAATCCCGCATTGGCTTTCTTCTCATCGTTTGTGAAGTACATGATCATCCATCTGACCAGGAGTGCTGCCATGACATCTCCTGCGATCATCAGTATTTTGAACATCGCCAGGAACCCGATGGTCTGAAGTGCAGGGTAGAACTCGAAATACGGCTGGATCTGCAACATCGCCTCGCTGGGCATCGAGAAGATTCCGAAGCCGGTGGCCCAGGTTCCGAGTATGAGGCTGAG
>JAKSHV010000113.1 GCA_024399225.1 archaeon
GATGTTGAGTCCTGCTTCCTTGATGAGTTTTGCCTCCGCAGGGAATGCGGACATGGTGGTGGTCATGCGTGCGGTACCGGAGATGAAGAGGGGCTTCTCTTTCTTGACTGCGTCGACTGCGACGGTGACAGGAACGTCACGTCCGAGGTCGATAACGTTGTATCCGGCTGCCTTCATCATTGCTGCTGCGATGTTCTTTCCGATGTCGTGGGGGTCTCCCTCGGCTGCGTGCATGATGACGGTTGCTTTGGTGTCACGGGCTCCGCCCATGGCCTTCTCTGCGAGCTTGATTCCCATTTCCATGACTTTGGCTGCAACCATCATGTCAGGAAGGTAGTAAACGTGGTCTGCGTAGAGTTTTCCGACAGCGTCGATTCCGGGGACGAGTCCACCGTTGATGACCTCTGCGGGCTTGTAGGATTTCATTGCTTCCATCATTGCGGGAGCGATCTCCTTGACTTTCTTGAAGAGGACGCACTCTGCGACTGCCTTAAGGGCGGCGTCGGTAGGGAGCATCTTTGCTGCTGCCTGCTCAGGGGTTTCGGTGACCTGAGTTTTGACATCATAACGGGTCAGGACTTTGGTAAAGTCAACCATGCTGTAGTCAATCATTTGTTTTTCCTCCAAACCGGAATTGCTTCCGGACAAATATACGATGTTTCTTGAGGTATTTAACCTATTGGACGAATGGATTTAGCCACCTTTATATACTAATGAGTAAGAATTAAATATAATAGGCATTGCAGTATCCAACTGATGGGTGTTTTTGACGTGAAAAACTTCAGTAAATATGCATAATTAATCAAATTTCAATCTAAATTGGCTGTATCTTCCATACTTAGATGATGTTTCAGATATTTGTTGGATGAATGATTTTCAAGGATCAGAGATCCCTTTTCTTGCCTCTGAGACGGCCGTGACGGTGCATGGATTCCTCGCACCTGTCGAGGAAATAATCGTCGTCTTCCACCGACATAGACCAGAATCCCTCGGGACTGTCGTCCATGTCGAGGATCTCGGGATCTTCGAAGAAAGGATCAGCATCGGACTCGGATTCCAAACGGACTCCGAGGACACCGGGGGCGTAAAGGACATCGAGATCCGTAAGATTGAACACCGCTTTCAGCAGACGTCCGATATCCCTGATGCCCTCGAAAACAAGATACGTTCCCATTCCCCCTTATTATATTATGTAATATAGAACAGAAGATAAACGCTCTGTTCGGAGATGGCTTTAATACCCAAGAGTTGATTCTAAAACAGATACCCATGTTCCAGATCGCATTCTACGGAAAAGGCGGCATCGGCAAATCGACCATCTCCGCCAACGTATCCTACAATCTCTCCAAAACAGGAAAGAAGATCCTCCAGGTCGGATGCGATCCCAAGCATGATTCCACCAGACTATTACTGAACGGAAACTCGCAGACCACCGTCCTCGAATACATGAGGTCCACCCCCAAGGAGAAGAGGAAACTGCAGGATGTGGTCGTCGAGGGTTCCAACGGAATCGACTGCATCGAGGCGGGAGGTCCGGAACCCGGAGTGGGATGTGCGGGAAGGGGTATCCTGACAACCTTCGATTTCCTCCACAGCGAGGGTATCGACAACAAAGGCTACGATTACAAGATCTACGACGTCCTGGGAGATGTGGTGTGCGGAGGATTCGCGGTACCGCTCAGACAGGATTATGCGGATGCCGTCTACATAGTCACATCCGGGGAGTTCATGTCCCTGTATGCCGCCAACAACATCCTCAAAGGTCTCGTGAACTACGACGACGGACGCCCCAGAGTGGGCGGACTGATCCTCAACTGCAGGGGACTTCCCGGCGAGAAGGATTATGTCAAGAACTTCGCGGATGCGGTGGGACTTCCGATCATCACCAAAATTCCAAGGCACCCCAAGTTCATGGAGGCCGAGGCACAGAAGAAGACCGTCTCCGAGCTTTTCCCCGATTCGGAGCCCGCTGTTGCTTTGAAAGTGGTTGTTGATGAGATCGAAAAAGTGACTATCGATCCCTCCAAGCTCAACCATCCCCACCCCCTCGACGATGTGGGAATGGATTTGGTCGCAAAAGGACAGAGGGTCTCCCCTGCGAACAGATTAGTATACAACAGGGTCCGAAATCCCAGCGGTGACGCCTATGCACTGGTGACATGCGCCTTCGGCGGTGCCATCGCCTTCCTTTCAAGGATCAGGGGGATTCACACCATCATCCACGGAACCCCCAGCTGCGGCTACATCATGGCCAATTTCACGGATGCCTACAACATCAGGCGTTCATATTACGATAAAACAGATTCCATCTGGTCGAGGATGTCCTGCACCAACCTCAACGACTCCGAATCCGTGTTCGGAGGAAGAAGGAAGCTGGAAAAACTCATCGAGGACAGGATATCCAAGGGGGACAGATATATCTTCGTCGTTTCCACATGCGTCGCAGGCATCATCGGAGACAATGTTGATTCCATCTGCGCGGAAATGTCGAAGAAGCATCCCGACGTGAAGATCTATCCCGTGAAGGCTGACGGAGTTGTGAACGGAAGCACCCTCGTGGGAAGGGACATCGTCATCGAGAGCATTCTCGATCTGGTGGATCATTACGAGGAGAAGGATGAGCACCTCATCGACATCATCGGCGATTACAAGGCGATGGACGATTTCCACGCATATCGCGACAAGGAGATAGAACGCATGATGGAGCTCGCCGGCTTTAGGATCAACACCGCCTATCCGGAATGGACCGATGTGAATGAATTAAAAAAGATGGGGAAGGCCAAGTATGCCGTCAAGGCGATGCTGGGAGGAAACACCCTCATCACCTCGCAGACCATCTGCGGAAGGTTGGGAATAACCCTGATGAAGAACACCCTTCCCAGGGGAAGGTCCTCTGTGATGGCCTGGCTCGACGAGGTGCAGGAACTCACCGGAAGGGATATGACCTCCGCTAAGCAGACCCTGCTCGATGAATATTATACTGAAATCAATAAGATCAAGAAGCGCACCTCCGGCAAGAAGGTGGTCGTGTGCACCGAACCCATCTACCCCTTCGAGTGGTTCTTCGAATTGTTGGAAGACTTGGAGATCGAAGGTGCGGAGAAGATGGAGAACACCTACCAAGTGTGCACCTCCGGTGCCGATGCGTGCAAGGGAAAGGTCCCCCACAGATCGGTCATGATGCAGGAGGCTGTGGACCGCCACCACCCCGATGCGGTGCTTTCCACAAGCAGAGCTGATATGAAATTAGATGTTAGAGCAGCGTTCATAGAGTTCCCCGGATGCGGGATCACCGGAATGCTGGAATACGCAAGGAAACTGGGATACCTGTTCGACTCCCCTCTGAGGGAGGAATGGAAGGTGGTCGAATGATACCGATAACCATTGATGGATTTATGGCCTCGCTGATAGCCGCCGAGAGCATCAAAGGGTGCAGAGGGATCCTTCACGGGCCCGGTGCGTGCAGGGGACAGAACTGCGGATTGACTAAGAGATTGACTTCTCCCAAATTCAGCGGAAGGGAGGGGCCGTTCTATTACGGGAACGAGTGCGTTCCATGCACATATCTTGACGGGGATGATTACATCCACGGTGCGAACTACAAGATGGAAGACCTTCTGGACACTCTGGAGGATACCGAGCTTGCGGTGATTGTATTGTCTCCGGGAACGTCGCTGATAGGTGACGATCTGGTGGGTTCTGTTTCGCATTCCAGGTTCGGGAACAAGGTCATCGTGCAGAAGATGTGCCACATGTCGGAGCCGGCACAGGTCGGATATGATTCCACCATCGCGGAGATAGTGCGTTCTGTATGTTCCAAAAGTGAGATCGTGAAGGATTCCGTCATCGTTGCGCGACTGCCTGTTCTTACGCAAGGATGGGAGGTAACCAAGGAGGAACTGACGGAATATCTTAAATTGATGGGGTTGTCTGTGACAGCTTTCGTTGGTGCGGGATGCACGGTCGAGGAACTGAAACGTTCCTCTTCTGCGGAATACTGCTTCACGGTGCTTCCGGAATTCTGCCCTTCCATACTGAATGAGTATTCATTACTTGGAGTCGAATGCAGGGAACTGCCCATTCCGTTCGGATTCTCCGGCGTGAGGAAATGGATCGAGAGTGTTGCCGAAGCTACCGGAAAGGATCCGTCGAAGGCGCTGGAGGTTCTGGAGAAGAGGTCGGCAAGGATAAGGAACCTTCTGATGAACGAGGGTCACGGCTCGTCGATGACCAGGGGAATGACTTACGGAGTGTACCTAGAATCCGAACTGACCGTGGACCTGGTGAAATGGCTGTATTCCTATCTGGGGATGTTCCCCGTCTGCATCAGGAAATGCAATTGGTGGTCTTCCTCCAGGACGAAGGAGTTAGAGGAGTTCCTTGAGGGCATAAGGTGTTCCGATACATTGGTAGAGGATTTCTCCGTGGAGAGGTGCGATGCACTGTT
>JAKSHV010000114.1 GCA_024399225.1 archaeon
CTAAAATCTACTGCAGTTGCGGCAGATTCATCGACATGGACACCAAGACCCTCAACCTCAAACAGAACCTTCACAAACCCATCGAGTGCATCCACTGCAGGAACCTCCGCATCTCCAAGGAACTCGATCTTCTTGACGAGGAATACACTATCGTCGAGGAGTTAGTTCTCGGCTGAAAACGCCTGGATTTTTATATCAAATTTAATGCATCGGTTTGATACCGTTTTTAAAATTCGTGTTACCGTTTTTATAGGGTTTATAATCCCCTTATGAAGGGTTTAAGTACACTATTTTTCAACGAAAAATAGTCCTTAAAAAAGGCAAAAATGAGGAAAAGGTACCAGGACATGGAAACCCATGCCCTGGGTTTATGTGAACGGTTTCAGAGGTATTTCCTGAGCACGTCAGCCTTGTCGGTTGCTTCCCAGGGAAGGGCGACGTCGTTCCTTCCGAAGTGACCGTAGGCAGCGGTGGGCCTGTAGATGGGCCTCCTCAGGTTGAGCATCTTGATGATTCCTGCGGGCCTGAGGTCGAAGTTCTCACGGACGATCTCGGTGATCCTCTGGTCGGAGAGTTTTCCGGTTCCGAAGGTGTCGACCATGACGGAGGTGGGCTGTGCGACTCCGATTGCGTAGGAGACCTGGATCTCACATTTGTCTGCGAGTCCTGCTGCGACGATGTTCTTTGCAACGTACCTTGCGGCGTATGCTCCGGACCTGTCGACCTTGGTGCAGTCCTTACCGGAGAATGCTCCTCCTCCGTGCCTTGCATATCCTCCGTAGGTGTCGACGATGATCTTCCTTCCGGTGAGACCTGCGTCTCCGTGAGGTCCGCCGATGACGAACCTTCCGGTGGGGTTGATGAAGAACTTGGTGTCCTTGTCGATCATGTCCTTGGGGAGGATGGGGTCGAAGACATGCTTCTTGATGTCTGCGTGGATCTGGCTCTGCTCTATTCCGTCGTCGTGCTGGGTGGAGAGGACGACTGCCTCGAGCCTCTTGGGCTTTCCGCACTCGTCGTACTCTACGGAGACCTGGGTCTTTCCGTCGGGCCTGAGGTATTTCAGGGTTCCGTCCTTCCTGACGTCGGCAAGCCTCTTTGCGAGCTTGTGTGCGAGGGAGATGGGGAAGGGCATGAGCTCCTCGGTCTCATTGGTTGCGTAACCGAACATCATTCCCTGGTCACCTGCACCGGTGTCGAGGTCGTCCTTCTGGGTTCCCTCACGTGCCTCGAGTGCCTTGTCGACACCCATTGCGATGTCGGGGGACTGTTTGTCGAGTGCGACGAAGACTGCGCAGCTGTTTCCGTCGAGTCCTTTCTCTCCCGCATCGTAACCGATCTCGAGAGCGGTCTTGCGGACGATTGCGGGAACGTCGAGGTTTGCCTTGGTGGTGATCTCACCGGTGACGAGGATGTATCCAGTACATGCGACGGTCTCGCATGCGACACGGCTCATGGGGTCCTCAGCCATGCATGCGTCCACGATAGCGTCGGAGACTGCATCGCACAGTTTGTCGGGGTGTCCTTCTGTAACGGACTCGGAAGTGAACAGGAGTTTCTCTGCCATATATAATCAAAGTAAGGAACACATCTACATTCATATAGTATTGTGTCAGGGAGAATATTAAAAGGAAAATTTTTGGCAATATGTGAATATATTATGCATAACCAAATATTTCTAAGAAGATGGATTGGGAAGTTGTTTGGTGAGGGAGCAGTGCTCCCCGGAGTGACGGTCACTCGATCTGCATGATGACCTTGTAGAGTTCGTGGACCCTGTCGAGGATCATGTCGCAGTCGATCTTTCCCGCGCTGGAGATGACCGCTGCCACGGAGGAACCTCCGCAACCGACTCCTTCCTTGATGAATCCCCATTCATAGGCCTGGAGACCCTCGTAGGGACTCTTGGAGTAATCCATGTTGATGTAGACCATGGGGATCCTGTCGGAGATGTTCTCCATGATCTTTACCATGTTGGAGTTGGGGTCGGAAAGGAGCCACCTGGTGGTTCCCTGCATGATGTTTCCGAGGACGGAGGGATCCATCTTCGCAACTGCGGCCATAATGGGTGCCATCTGGGTTCCGCCACCGAAGATAACGGGGACGGTCTTGGCTGCTCCGAGTGCGATACCGAGGTTCACGGGCATCATGGGGTCGCCGACGCATTCCATTGCCTTCAGGGGGTCGTCTGCTAGATCGCCGATCTCGATGCCGGCGTTCTTCAGACCTTCCATGACGATGTCCCATTTGAGCTGCTTGGGGTTCTTGGGGGAACTGCTGCTGACGAGGTTCTCCCTGATGGTTCCCATGGCGAGGAGCACAGCGAGTGCGGTGGTGGTTCCTCCCGCGCAGCTCTCACTGACAACGACGAAATCGTGGGTCGCGGCAAGTTGTGCTCCGAGGATCTTTCCGTACTCGAAGCTCTGCTGTACGTTGGTGAGTGTGTGTCCGGTGGTGACCTTCTCCCCACACTTTCCACCCACTTCGATGCAGGGGATGTTGGGGATGATCTTGCTTCCTCCGTTGATGATGTAGAAAGGCATCTTGGAGAGGTCGAGTGCCGCTTTTGTAAGGGTGGCGGGAGTGGGGATTCCTCCGGGGTTGATGGGGATACCCTTCATGCATGTGACCTTGCCCATGACCAGGTATTCCGCATCGGCAGGTCCGGTGTAGAGGGTTAGCTCGGGGGTGTCACCGGCCTCGGAGACTCCGGGGATGGTGGAGGTCAGGGTGTTCGCGATAGTGCAGGTGAATACTCCTCTCTTTCCCCAGATGCGGGAAATTATGTCCTTTGCGATCTCCTCGTTGCCGCGTACGCCGAGGGAAGGGGGCAGTTCGATGGTCATTTTCTTTTCTCCATTAGTTTGGGTACGAGAGTGGCGAGTTCCACCATCTCTCCGTCTTTGAATGCTTCTATGTCGGTCCTGAAGGGAACGTCCATCAAAATATGGGTTCCGGTGACACAGGATGTTCCGTGGTCCACGAAGAACACCAGGTTGTCAACGTCCGAGAAGTACTCCTCCATGAGTCTGTCGATCTTCTCAAGGACGGCGATCTTCTTCTTCGCGTTCTTCTCGTGGCTGTATTCGTCCACCTCATCCATGTGGAGGAACACATGTCCCCTTTTGAGTGCTTCGCGTGCGATCTTCACACGCTCCTCTATGTCGGGGACCAATTGGATCTTATGACCCAGAGTGGCGGAAATGCCCAGTGCGGTGAGGCTGCTGGAGACGGTGGTCATGTGTTTCACGCACTCGTGGGGAGGGTACAGTTTTCCCACCTTTCCGATTCCCCAGGGGTAGATTGTAAGGCCGTCCATCTCGCTTGCGATGTGGACGATCATCTCGCCGAGGGGTCCGGGAATCGGAACGTAAGGGCCGTCAATGGGGGCCTGAGGTGTGTTATCAGGAATATCATAGGGATATTCCATGGTGATGACGGAACGTCCGTGGACCGAATATTCGATCTGAGGGTTGCAGTCGTCGAGAAGGTACATGTTCTCCTTGACGCACTCCACAAGGTCATCGACCATATCGTCGACACCGTATGCCCATTTGACGTTCTTTCCGTCTATGAAGGCGGGACTCATGCGGAACGCGATCCTGCCTTCGGACATGTCCATGGCAAGACCGTAAGCCTCGATGGCGCCCCTGGATATGTCCGGGGGATGTCCGGACCAGAACTCGTTGAGGAACAGCTGGGTGTATCCCCTTCCGGTGGTCCAGTGGAGATGAGAGGCCTTCTTCCTGATGAAAGGCATGTTTGCAACCTCATAGGGTTTCTTCCCTCCCAGTTCCGGATGGGGGTGGTCCTCCATTCCGTCGAGAAGTACGAACAGTACGTTCTGCATTCTATCACACTACCAGATGCATTATGCATCCATCCTACCTGTTTGTATGCGGTATGCACGATATAAAAGGCTCTACTAACGGATAATACATCCAATTTCGGACAATGCATGGTTATCCCTATGTGGCATATCCGTACAAATCAGAGTTTCCGGAGCGCGATGGATGCTTGACGTGTGGAAATACCACCATCTCCGTTGGGCACCCTGTTATGGAAATATATGTCCATATCGTACTTGGAAGCGATCTCCTCGACCATCCTGACGATGGGGACGTCGTAGGAGACTCCACCGGTGATTCCGATATGCTTCTCACCGTTGGACTGTGCATCATCGACCGCGGATGCAACCATCTCGTTCAGTACGTTGTACACGAGGGAATATGCAGCATCGGCTTTGTTCTCTGCCCTGTCAAGATCTGAAAACAGGTGTGCGGTTCTGATGATTCCGTTTTCGGTGGTCGTTTCAAATCCCGGAACCAGATGTCCTTTTGCGAGAAGGGGTTCGAGTTTCATAGCGGGTTCACCGTCGTAGCTCCTGGTCTCGCATACTCCG
>JAKSHV010000115.1 GCA_024399225.1 archaeon
AGGAAGGTCTTCGATATCCCCTGCAGACAGTCCGGTACCGATTTCCAACTCAAGGTGTGGAACGCCATGTGCGACATTCCCTACGGAGGTTCATCCACTTATGGAAACATCGCGGAAACCATCGGACATCCGGGAGCATACAGGGCGGTCGGTACCGCCTGCGGAAGGAACCGCATTCCGATAATCATCCCCTGCCACAGAATCCTCGCATCCTCCGGGATCGGGGGATATGCGGGAGGACTTGAATTCAAGAAACATCTTCTGAACCTGGAGGAGGGACACATATGAACGGACAGGAACTCGATGCACTCATCAACTCGCTTGCGGAACCCGGCTACAGGGAATTCCATTCCAAACTCGTCCCTGGCGAGGAGACCGTCCGCGGAGTCAGACTTCCCAAGATGAGGGCTATCGCCAAGGATATATGCAAGGGTGACTGGAGGGAGTTCCTCACCTACGAACCTACCTGCTACGAGTTCACCATGATCAGGGCGATAGTCATCGCCACCGCCAAGATGGATATCGACGAAAGACTCGAACTCACTGAGAAGTTCCTCCCCGAGATCACCAACTGGGCGGTCAACGACACCTTCTGCTGTTCATGGAAAATCAATAAAAACGACGACCCAGAGAAGCTCTGGAGGTATTGTCAAAAATTAATTGACAGGCATGAGGAGTTCCCTTCCAGAGTAGGTGCGGTCATGATGATGGACCATTTCATCGATGAGGAACACATCGATGCCATCAACGAGAAACTGGTTTCCTGTCCCCGTTGCGGATACTACCTCGACATGGGTATCGCATGGGCCCTTTCGTTCTGCTACATCAAGTTCCCGGAGAGGACCGAGAAGGTCATCTTCGACGGAAGGTTGGAGAACGAGGTGCTCACAATGACCGTGAGGAAGATCTGTGATTCGTACAGGGTCGAAAAATCAGAAAAGGAGAGGTTGAAAAAGCGTTTGAAGGAGACCAGGCAGAAAGCCTGATCTCACTCCGAGATCTTCCTGACCTCTTCGAAGATGATGTCGGCGTTCTCTGCACCGACACGGGCACCCTTCCTCTCGAGGAAGAGCCAATCCCTCTTCTCGCACTCCTCCTTGAAATCGGGAGATGTGACCGCGATGACCCTTCCGGTGGGGAGGACGTTCGCATCCATGATCATCTTCATCATGTGCTTGGGAACACAGACGACGATCCTGTCGAAGAGTTTGCAGGTGTAGTCGATCATGCCGAGGTAGTTCTTCTTCTCCTGAACGGCCTCGTAGTCCTCTGGGGAGTCCATGACCTCCTCCTTGGGATAGGGCATGACGGTGTAGTCGGCAGGAACGTATCCGAACCTGCTGGAGATGATTCCGAAGGAGACCTGGCAGAGCTTCTTGTCGGGCTCTCCGGTCTTGTGTGCGAGATCGAGCCTTGCGACAAGGTTCTTGACCTCCTGGCATCTTCCGCCGAACATCTCGAAGGCACTTGCGATGCCGTTCTTGAGGAAGACGGTGGAGTCGTTGGTGATGACCAGGACAAGGGTGGGTGCGGTGGGATAGGCCTTTGCCATCATGTTTACAGCCTTCCCCTGAACCTGTATGCGATGTTGCAGTTTCCTTCCGCAGAGACCATGCAGGGTCCCATGGGGGAGGTGGGCTTGCATCCCTTACCGAACATGGGGCACTGCTCGGAGGTGATGAGTCCCCTGAGGACCTGACCGCAGGAGCATCCCTTGGCCTCTGCCTCGACGGCGGGGGTCTTGGCGAGGATGTCCTCGTGGACCTTGGTGGCGTCATGTGCCTCGAACTCGGGCTTGAGGTGCATTGCAGACTGCTTGATCACGGGGAATCCCCTCCATTCCCTGTCGACAGGGTAGAAGACATCCTCGAGGATCTTCCTTGCTTTGGGATTTCCGTGTTCCTTCACGAGACGGGTGTACTCGTTCTCGACCTTGATGTCCTTGTCGTGGATCTGCTTTGCAAGCATGTAGCAGGACATGAGCATATCAAGGGGTTCGAATCCGGCGACGACCTGGGGGATGTTGTACCTCTCGGTGAACTGGTAGAAGGGGTCGAGTCCGGTGATGACCGCCACATGTCCGGGCATGATGAAACCGTCGATGGTGTTCTCACCCATTCCGAGGATGGCCTCGACCGCGGGAGCGGTATATCTGTGGCAGCTGTAGATGCTGAAGTTGTCGGAGAGTCCGCCTTTCAGAAGGGGGACTCCGGTGGAGGGGGCGGTGGTCTCGAAACCGACACCGACGAAGACCAGGGGCTTGGTCTGTTCCTTGGCCATCTTGACGGCGTCCTCGATGGAGTAGACGATCCTGACGTCGGCACCATCGGCCTTGGCATCGAAGAGGGAACCGATGGTGGTGGGGACCCTCATCATGTCACCGAAGGCGCAGATGGTCACACCGTTCCTTGCGAGGGTGATGGCGTCGGCGACCTCCTGACTGGTGGTGACGCAGACGGGACATCCGGGCCCCTGGTGGACCTCGATACCCACATCCGCGAGCATCTGGGTAAGTCCGAAGCGGACGATAGTGTCCTGGTGGGTTCCGCAGATGTGCATGAACCTGCATTTAACGTCAAGGTCTCCGATCGCCTTGATGATCTTGGTGGCTGTCGCCTCATCTCTGTATTTGAACATCAGTCATCACCGGTTTCGATATCCATGCATTTGACGCAGCATGACTGGCCTTCGATCACATCGACCTCGCTGCCGCATTCGGGGCAGCTGAGGACGGGGACCAGATGGCCTGCGTAGTCTCCCGACTCGATTGTCCTAGCCTTTCCCTCGTAGGCGCATTTCTTGCATCTGAGCACCACGGGTTCGGCCTCGATTATAAGTTTGGATCCGCTGAGGATGTTACCTTCGGACAGAATCTCGTATGCGAATTCCATCTGCTCGGTACCCAGCTGGGTGAGATCTCCGATACGGAGGGTCACGGAATTGACCTTCTTTACGTCGTATTTTTTCAGTTCCTCAAGAACCGCATCAACAATATTTGCAACAACGGAGGCCTCGTGCATCGAATCCAATATAGTCGCGCGCATTATAAAGACGTGGGTAGCGGAGAGGATACCTGGGAAAACGTACAACATCGGTGTTTTTGAAAATACCCAGATGTGTGAAATCGGCCATCCCCTTCCCTCTTCGGGAGGGGATGCGCCTATGCTACCGGGGAACGATATCCAACTTCCCGTCATCGGTGACGGTGAGTTTGAAATCGAGGTTCCTGAAGTACATCACGACCGAGCTTTCACCTCCTGCCGTTGTCACAGCGAAGGGGTTTCGGTCCGGACCGTTTAAAAGAGCGGCAATGCAGTTAGCTTGTCAGTGCTTCGAACCGTACTCGCACATATCCTTCACCATGCACCTCTCACAATGGGGATGTGTGGGCAGGCAGGTCTCCTGACCGTGCCTGACGAGGTAGCGGTTGATATCAGACCAGCGTTCCTTCGGAGTGAGGTCCATAAGCGCGAACTCGGTCTCGGTGGGATCCTTGGTCTTCACAAGTCCCATGAGATTGGAGATCCTGTGCACGTGGGTGTCGACACAGACGGAGGGAATGCACATCGCATAGCTGCGTACGCAGGCGGCGGTCTTCCTTCCGACCATCGGCAGCTTGCACATCTCGTCGGTGTCCTCCGGCACTATTCCGTTGTATTTGTCGCGGAGCACCCTGCAGCACTCCACGATGGCCTTTCCCTTCTGGTTGGGGAATCCGGCAGGACGTATGAGCTCGGCCACATGGGCGACATCCGCTTCCGCTATGGCCTCGATGGTGGGATAGGCGTTGAAAAGATTGTCGGATGCCTTCCTGGTGTTGTCGTCCTTGGTCCTCTGGGAGAGGATGGTCGCGATGAGCACATGGAACGGGTCGCAGGGCCATTCGGGGTTGAGTCCCTCGGAGTTCCTTCCGGGGTAGACGCCTCCGATGTATACCTTCGACATCCTATCGAGTATCACGCAGATGTCCTGTCCATCCATTTCAGTGCCTCCTCGGCCATGTAGAACGATCCTGCGATGAGGACCTGTTCCCCTTCTTCCTTGATCTGATTAGCTCTCTCGATGGCATTTGCGACACCTTCGACCTTCTCCGCTCCGGGGAAGTACTTCTGCATCACTGCGAAGGTCTCGTCGACGGGTTTCGCACGGGGACATTCCGGAGTGGTGACTATCACCTTTGATGCTACTGATGCCAGGTTCCGGCTGATGTCCTCCACGTCCTTGTCGTTGAGAAGTCCGAACACCAGGACGACCTTTCCGTAGATCGCGGAAATGTCTCTTGATAATCCCATGGAACCGGCATTGGTGTGGGTGACGTCGATGATGTAACCGTTGCCGAGGTGCTCCATCCGGCAGGGGCATCTGACGTGCTCGACACCTTCTTTCAAGCAGGGTTCGAGC
>JAKSHV010000116.1 GCA_024399225.1 archaeon
AGATCGGACAGGCAATCGTTGCAAACGGCGACGACTACTACACCAGGTCCAAGGCTGCTGCTCTCAAGGCAATCGAGATCATCAACCGCGGATTCGAGTCCAAGGAACTCCAGCTCACTGTCAAGCAGAAGGATGTCCTTGACGACTGTAAGAAGAAGATCGAGGCTCTCCCCGCAGAGACCGACAAATTCCTCGAGCAGTGCCACAAGGAGTACGACGGTCACGTCCCCAACTACAACCTCAAGAACTACGGTCTCTGAGATTAGTTGCTAAAACCTTTTACCTCGGGGGTTTCCCCCGGGGACTTTTTTTTTCGTTCAATATTTTAGAACAGTACTATGTTCGTCTGTTCTTTATATAACAATGTCGAATTATATATACTGGTTCAGCTATCCTAGCTTGCCCAAAAGGCAATTTTCCTTTGAACCGGAATGCTGGGATTCTAGCTGCAACTAGAATCCTGACATTCTCCTTGTTTGCTCTTCTCTCACATGGTCTCTGCAGGATTGGATCCTCACAGTTCGATATCTCTGTAGCTTAGGATTCTAACATGTTAACACCTTATCCAAGTTTAACGACCTGCATTATCATACCTGTTAGCTGTCGGTAGTAAACACAAAGGAATTCGCTCCATATCAATCTCATAAGGATCTGAAACAATGTTGATATATCGTGAGTAAAGGGCAAGATTCGAGAGCCTTATTGTGACAATGGGAGAAGATGCAGGTTTGTTTCTTTGCCATTCGAAGGCACAATCAGAATGCGGAGGTATCCCAATACCTTTCGCCGGGAATTGTGCCCTTTATGAGCAAATGGGGGAGCACACTCATAACTGAGTCTTCTCAAACTGTGATAGAAAAATGAAGGGGGATTTCTCCCCCTAAAAGATTTAGTTAAGGGGACAGTCGATGTGCTTTCCGTAAAGGAGGTCTCCCCTCTTCTCGATGCAGTAGAAATCGAGGAAGACAAAGACGAATCCGATCACGAGAGGGATGAACATCTTGTCGTATTCACCGTTGTAGAAGAGATCACCAGTGATGATCGCGAATGCAAGGGTGATGAGGGAAGTCAGTACGATGAGCACGTTGCAGGAATCTACGGTCATTGCCATATTATTCACTCCCACTCGGTAACTCCGTCGGCGTTGTCGAGAACACTCCTGTGGAATTCGGGCTCCTCGATACCGGCTTTCTTCTGTGCTCTGTAGTCAGCATATGCAGCGAATACCTGCCTGGAGAGGAGGGCAACGATGAAGATGTTGACTGCACCCATGAGTGCCATGAAGGTGTCGGAGAAGTCGTCCATGAAGGTGATCTCTGCGGGGCTTCCACCGATTCCCTGAGCTGCTGCCCAGAAGGCGATGATGATGACGAGTGCCTTGACACAGAGGATGACTTTCTTGTCGTCCTTGATGAACCTTGCGTTGGACTCGGACATGGTGTAGTAACCGATGAGGGAGGTGAATGCAAAGACACAGAGGAAGAGTGCGACGATGATCTTTCCGACTTCGTCGAATGCGATGTTGGCTGCGTTGGAGACGAAGACCTTTCCGCTTCCACCGAGGTTGCCGACGATTCCGGTCCAGCTGTCGGAGACAGTGAGGATGACGAGTGCGGAGAGAGTACATACGAGAAGGGTGTCGACAAGAACTCCGAAGGACTGGATGAGTCCCTGCTTGACGGGGTGCTTGACGTCTGCGGATGCAGCGACGTTTGCAACGGAACCGAGACCAGCTTCGTTGGAGAAGACTCCCCTCTTAAGGCCGTTGACGACCATGATTCCGAGACCTCCACCGATGACGGAGTCGATTGCGAGTCCGTTTGCGAAGATCATGTAGAATGCGTTGGGAACGTTTCCGATGTTCATGCAGATCATGATGATAGCGAAGACGATCCATGCGACGGCCATGATGGGGACGACCTTGGATGCGAATGCTGCGATGAGCTTAAGTCCCTTGAAGATAAGGATAGCTGCAACGATTGCGATGATTGCTGCGAAAACGTAGTTGTTGTTGTCGAACTGGAAAGCATTGCAGAGGTTGGAGGATGCTGCGTTTGCCTGAACTGCGATGAAACCGACACCGAAGGTGAGGATCATGAGGAGTGCAACGACGACTCCGAGTGCTTTGCTCTTAAGTCCTTTGGATGCGTAGTATGCGGGTCCTCCGTAGTAGTGTCCGTCCTCTTTCTTCTCTTTGTAGATCTGAGCGAGGGTGGACTCCATGAAGGAGCTTGCGGATCCGATGATAGCGAAGATCCACATCCAGAAGATTGCTCCGGGTCCTCCGGCAGCGATTGCTGCACCGACTCCGGCGATGTTTCCTACTCCGATACGGGCACCCATTCCGATACAGAATGCCTCGAAGGAGGAGATTCTCTTGTTTTCCTTTCCTTCAGATACGCCGGACAGCGCAAGGGTAGAGGTTTCCTTGATCTTGAGGAGCTGCAGTCCCTTCAGTTTGAAGGTGAATACAAGTCCGAGACCGATGAGAAACACAAAGGTGATACCCCAGAAATAGCTGTTGGCTATGCAGAAGTACTCGTCTGCTGTTTCGATCAATGACATATTTCACACCTGATATAGGTCAAACCAGTTGCCATGGCATAGCCTGGCAATCCGATAGCGTCTGTATCATTGGATACTTAATAAGTGTTTTCTAAAAGCGTATACAAAATGATAGACAAAACTACGAATTTCGTACAAATACTATATGTATTCGAATATTTTTCGACGAATAACACAAAAATAATTGGAAAATAACGATAAACGTAATGTTCAGTTTTGAACATTGATTTAAAAACTTATCGTAAATCTGGGAAAAATTTGGAATAAGGGTGATGGGGGACCGAGTCCCCCTTGGATTAATGGTTTCAGTCGCCTTCGTTGGCTTTCTCGATGGCTGCGTCGATGTCCTTCTGGAGGTTATCGGGGAGACCGGAGATGCCTCCGACAAGGAATCCGCGGACGATCATGGAGACTGCCTCGTCCTCGGATAGACCGCGGGTCATAAGGTAGTCGATCTGGTCCTGGGCGATCTTTCCGACCGCTGCCTCGTGGGTCATCTCGACATCTGCACAGCTGGAAGCGAGCTCGGGGATGGCGTGGGTATATCCTCCGTCCTTGAGGATGATGGATTTACACTCGAGGTGTGCCTTGACTCCGGGTGCGTTACCCTCGAGGAGTCCGCGGGCGATCATCTTTCCACCGTAGGAGATGTTCCTGCTGATGATCTCTGCACCGGAGTTCCTTCCGTTGAGGATGGCGTTTCCGCCGGTATCGATGTTGGAGTTCTCGTGTGCGATGCACATGGTGTTGAAGCTTGCCTTTGCACCGTCACCATTGAGGTATGCGGTGGGGCAGGACTGGATGGTTCCGACGGGGTCGAGGACGACGTAGTTGTTGGTGTAGTTGGCATTCTCTCCCATGATGATGTTGGTCCTGGGCCTGACGGCGGTCTGGGTTCCCCAGCTGTGGACCATGGTGAACTTCAGGGAGGAGTTGTTTCCGATGTACATCTCGCTGACTCCGACGTGGAGTGCATCGTTGGCGTGGTGGACGGTGGTGCATCCGGTGACCATGTCGATGGAAGCGTTGTCGCCTACGATGATGATGTTGTGAAGGTTCTGTACGGACTTGTTCTTGGAAAGCATCATACAGGTCTGAACGGGTGCCTGAAGGTGGTAGCCGGGTTTGACGTAGATGAAGTAACCGTCGGAGTTCTCCGCGTAGGTCTTGGCTGTGTACTTGTCCTTGGTGGGGTCCATGACGTTCCAGTAGTAGTCCCTGACCCAGGAGTACTTCTCGAGGGCTTCCTGGGTGGTCATCATGATCAGTCCTTCCTGCTGTTTTGCGGAGCAGTGGGACAGACCGTTGTCGGTGAAGATGAGGGTGCTGAGGTCGTTGTCGTCTACGACTCCGACGTTGAGCATGTCCTTGCGGAGCTCATCGGAGACATCGTCGAGCTTCTCGAACTTTTCGACGTCCTTGTCTCCGTCATCGTAGTGTTCGAGATCGATATCGGATCCGAACAGGGCCTTCTTGCTGAGTGCCTGCTTGATGTCGTCTTCGGTATAGTTGCTCATTCGTCATCAACTCCGTATCCGTTGGCCCTGATGTCCTCGAGGATCTCCCTGGGGTCACCGGTCCTTGCGATCTGTCCGTGGATGAGGACGAACGCCTTGTCGGCTCCGATGTAGTCCATGATCTGCCCGGTGTGGGTGATCACGAAGGCGGAGACTCCCTTGGTCCTCTCCTCTCCGGTCTCGGAACCGTAGATGAGCTCGTGGACCTTCTTTCCGATGAGTCCGATGTTCTCGAGGTCGACTCCGGATTCGGGTTCGTCGAGCATTACGAAATCGGGGGACTGTGCGGCGAGCTGGAGGAGCTCGGACCTCTTGAT
>JAKSHV010000117.1 GCA_024399225.1 archaeon
TGGCGGATATGGGTCCCCTTTCGACCCTGACAATGCCGTTGAGCACGCAGTCCATGAGTCCCGCGAGCATGGAACGGTCCATCAGGTTCACATCGTCGATGTAGAGGAGGTTGCCGTCGGCCTTGGATAACAGTCCGGGAAGCATCTCGGGTTTTCCGGACTGTATGGTTTTCTCTATATCGAGTCCGCCGAAAAGCTGTTCATCCGTTATGTTCAGTGGGCAGTTTACAATACGCTTTCCGGATATGCTGGCACATGAACGTGCAAGGGTGGTTTTTGCGGTACCGCTGTCTCCCCTGATCAAAACCGTGCGGATGTTGGGATTCGATAAGGCGCACTCTATTGCCCTTTTGGAATCGTCCATTCCGACGACAGCCGAGAACGGGAAGAAGTTCAGATGCTCTGAAGACATTCCTCGAGTTCCTCTCTGTCGAGACCCGCATCCTCGAAGGGACGTCTCTTGAGACGGTGGGCAAGGACCAGTTCAGCGGTGTCGCAGATGTCCTCCTTGGTGACATTTATGCGACCGCTGAGTGCGGCGTTCGCCTTGGCGGATTTGAGAAGTGTGATGTCTGCCCTGTGTCCGTCGATTCCGAAGTGGGTGGTGACGTTGACGATCATATCGACGATTTCGTCTCCGGCAACGACCTGGGGCAGGAGTTTCCTGGCGGCCTCGATCTTCTCGGTCATGGCGTCAAGATCCTTCTGGCACTTTGCGATGAATGCCTCCGGGTCCATATCGTACTCGACCCTTTTCTTGACGACCTGCGCCCTCATCTTGACGTCTTTCTCTCCTTTGATGTCGAGGGAGAGTCCGAACCTGTCGAGAAGCTGGGGCCTAAGGTCACCCTCCTCGGGGTTCATGGTTCCGATGAGAACGAATTTCGCAGGGTGGGAGAATGAGACACCTTCCCTTTCCACATAGTTAGCGCCCATTGCGGCGGAGTCGAGGAGCAGATCCACCAGATGGTCGTCGAGAAGGTTTACCTCGTCGACATAGAGGATGTTTCCGTTGGCGGATGCAAGAACACCGGGTTCGAATTTCTTTTCCCCGGTCTTGAGAACATGTTCCAGGTCGAGGGTTCCGGACACCCTGTCCTCGGTTGCGGACAGAGGCAGGTCAATGACCCTCATCCTTACTTTATTTGTTTCGAGCTGGATTCCATTGGCAACCTTTTCCTTGCAGTAAGGGCAGTATCTGTCCTCACGTCCGTAGTCGCAGCGGAAGGGACATCCTTTGACGACTGTGCGGTAGGGCAGTACCTTGTTCATGGATCTGACCGTGGTGGATTTGGCGGTCCCCTTCTCTCCTTTGATAAGGACTCCTCCGATGCCGGGGTCGATGACGTTCAGGAGAAGTGCTTTCTTCATATTCTCCTGTCCGACAACCTCGGTGAATGGGAATACAGCGGGTTCGTTAGACATTCGCTCACCTATATCTGTTGGAAATAAATTCCAACTCTACTTCGAGATTGGATTAGTTGTATATAGGATTTCTACGCTGGATGCAAGGTCATATATCCTAAATCGACGATTAAGTTCTATGAAGAATCAGGTACTGTATGTGATCGCTGTGGTTTCATACCTTCTCATGGTCGCCGCACTTGTTGCAGTTTACATGATGACCGACGATGATGCGTCCAGGATGATCGGTATGAACGTTGTTTCCACCGCACTTATGACCATCACTCTGATTCTCGCCGTGTTATTTGTTAAAAACAAGGACAAGGCACGTATGTATGAGGAGTTCGAGGAACTTCAGAGAAGGGATAAGGAGAACAGGTAATCACCTGTCAGTGATCTCCTCTATCCTTTCCTCGGTCTCCAGAAAGAGTTCCATTATCTTCTCTTTGTATTCATCTGAAGCGTCCCAGAGTCCTCTTTCGATGGCTTCCTGCAGACGTGTGAGAATGTTCATCATAGCGTAGGGGTTGACATCCTCCATCCATTCCTTGGTGTCCTTGTCTAGCAGGAACTTGTCGGTGAGGCCTTCGTACATCCAGTCTTCCGCAACATCCGATGTGGCGCCCCATGCAAGGGTGAACTCGGTGAGGTTCGCCATCTCGGCGGCTCCTCTGTAACCGTGTTCCTTGAGACCGTTGATGAACTTGGGATTCAGGACCTTGCTCCTGTAGACGTACCTGAGCTCCTCCTTGGTGCTCCTGATCTTGGTCTTCTTGGGATCGGAACCGTCTCCCATGAAGGTCAGCGCATCCTTCCTTCCGTAGGCTCTGACGAAGGCATTCATACCTCCGAGATACTCGTAGACGTCATCGCAGTCGAGAAGGTCGATCTCCCTGTCTGGCATATTCTTGACGGTGACTCCGACCTTGCTGAACCTTCTGATGAACTCGGTCTTCATCTTCTGACCGTAGTTGCCTTTTTCGTAACCGTTGCTGCACCAGTCGATGTAGACGTCGGCAAGGTCCTCGACGGTCTTCCACGCACCGGTCTCGATGGCCTTGTTCACTCCGGTTCCATATCCTCCGGGAGGTGCTCCGAAGATACGTATCGAGTTCCTTCTCCTCGCTTCGTCGGTGGTGAGTCCCTCAGCGATACCTTCGACTATGTCTTTCCTGAGGTTTGCAACAAGGGCGTTGTCGTCATCAGATTCATCAAGCGACGCGACCATCTTGACCGCATCATCGAGCAGATCGATTATGTTGGGGAATGTGTCCCTGAAAAGTCCGGTGATATTCACGGTAACATCCACTCTGGGTCTTCCCAATTCCTCGAGAGGAACTATCTCCAGATCTATGACCTGTCCACCAGTGGCGGACCAGACTGGTTTGACCCCCATGAGCCAGAGGATGTATGCGACGTCATCGCCTCCGGTCTTCATGGTGTCGGTGGCCCAGATGATGAATCCCACTTCACGAGGGAATTCACCTTTCTCCGAGGTGTACTTCTCGATCATCTGGTCTGCCATTCTCTTTCCGATCTCCCATGATGAACGGTTGGGGACGGTGTTCGGATCCAGGGAGTAATAGTTCCTGCCCATGGGGAGGATGTCTGCGTTACCGCGGGTTGGTGCACCCGAAGGTCCGGGAAGGACATACTGTCCGTCCAGTCCGTCCATGATGTTTCCGATCTCCTCGGACATCTTCATGATGTTGGGGACGAGGGTGCTACACATGTATGTGGCAGACCTGCGGAGTTCCTCCGTGATCTTTCCCTGATTGTTGATTATTTCCTCGATGCAGCTGTCAAGGTTGAAACCGGTGCCAGCCATCTTGGAGATGAAATCCTGGACTGCACTGTCGATGTTTTCTGAAAGGATGCTGTTCAGTTCACCCTGCGTACTTCCCGTGGGATCATCAAGAAGCTTCTGCATGTCGAATCCCATATTGTCGGCGAATGCATTTCTGAGTGAGGGGATGTCACCGTTGTCAAGCCTCATCAGAGTGTAGATGGATTCAGCCAAGTGTTGGCCCTGCGGAACTCTTCCCAGGACATGGAGGTCTGCTCTGACCAAGGCATCCTTGATCTCATCGATGTATTCATGGAGGTCTACGACATGTTCCTCGAACTCTTCAACAGTGATGTCATCGGGGAGTTCCAGATCCTTCAGAAGGTCGTTCTTCCTGGCACAGTCTAGTATCTGGGATATCAGTACAGTTTTGCGGTCGGGAGACGCATTGTGTTTGAGCCTGAAGTAATCCTGCAGGGGGACCTCGACCTCTTCGATTTCCTTGTATCTGCCTGCGCGTGCCATCGCGGGAGGCATGTGTCCGATAAGAACGGAGTTGGCCCTTCTCTTGCACTGGATTCCCTCTCCGGGGTCGTCGATGATGTATGGGTAGATGTTGGGGAGACCACCTAGGACGATGTCAGGATTGCATTTGGATGACATTCCGACATTCTTTCCAGGAAGCCATTCAACGGTTCCGTGTGTACCCATATGGAGGACCATGTCTGCCTTGAACACATCCCTAATCCACTGGTAGTATGCGATGTACTGGTGCTGGGAGAACAGTTCGGGATCGTGGATGTTCTGTTCCATCTTATCCGCAGTTCCTCTGAGCGGTTGGTATCCGATGAAGACATTTCCTTTCACGATGCCGGGTATGATTATGTTGCGTCCATCCACACAGATCTCTCCAGGAGGTTCTCCCCAGGATTTCTCAATCATCGACCGATCCCACTCCGGAATCATGTCGTATTTTCTGTGGTAATCTTTCTCTTTGATTATGTCAACAGATTTTTGACGAATCGTCTGAGTGGACATGTTGTCGAGATCATTGGTCACTCCTGCAAGGATCTCGTCGATCAGAACCTTTCCGGAATCGGGAACATCAGTTACCTTGTAACCTAGTGATGAGAGGTTCTGCAGGATGGATGCAACACTTTCAACGGTATCTAGTCCCGCTGCGTTTCCGATGCATCCTGAATCGGGACG
>JAKSHV010000118.1 GCA_024399225.1 archaeon
ACACGGTGCTTCATGTACAGGTTGTAGAAGTAGCGGATGAACCTGTTGTCGGGGGTTGCCATCTCCGCGATAACTGCCTTTCCGCCGTGCTCGAGGACCCTGTAGAACTCGTCGATGGCCTTCTGGACATCGGTGACGTTCCTGAGCATGTATCCGGAGGTGACGACGTAGAAGGAACCCTCGGGGTACTGGAGGTCGAGTGCATCTCCGACCTCGAACCTGACGTCCTTGGGGAGGTTCTTCTCCTTCTGCTTCATCTCGGCGTATTTGAGCATCTCGGGAGTGATGTCGATTCCGACGACCTCTCCGGTCTCGCCGGCATTCTGTGCGAGGAGGTATGCGATCTCGCCGGTTCCGGTTCCGATATCGGCACACTTCTTTCCGGTAAGATCTCCCGCGAGCTTCATCATGTACTTGTGCCAGCCCTGGATCATCTTCAGGGACATGATGTCGTTCATCTCGTCGTAATAGGATGCGATCTCGGTGAAGACGTCCTTGACGTATTCTTCCTTGCCTTCGAACTGGGTTCCGTTGCTTTTGATTTCTTCTGCCATTTCACACACCTCAGAGTATGCAGTTTCCGATCAGGTATCCGATTACCAATAATACACCGAAATGCCAATTATGATTAAAGGCCATTGGCACCAGGAGCCTGTTGCAGCCGGGGTTGGTGGTTGCCTGCAGGCTGTTCTTGTACAGTTTGTATCCGTCGTAGATACAGATGAATGCGAGCAGGCATGCGAAGTGTGCATAGCCTGTGATGACGAGGACTGCGAGGATGATGTATCCCACGAAGTTCTCGAAGTAGTAGAGCCTCATTCCGTTCTGGTAGGACATGCGTCCGGAAAGGGTTCCGACATTGGCGGCCTTGTCGCTCTCGTAATCCCTCATCTCGTTTCCGCTCAGGACCGCGGTGATCATGAAGGCATTGGGCAGCGAGATCAGGAAGACCTCCATGGAAAGGTCGCCCGACATGACGTAGTAGGTTCCGAGCGGCATGAGGATTCCCATGAGGAAGAACACTCCTACCTGTCCCAGACCCAGATACTTGTATGAGGCACCGATGGTGTACATTGCGGCACCTCCGATTCCGAGGATACCGAACACGAGGATCCCCCAACCGATGTACCAGATGAACACGAGACCGCACAGGGCCACAATACCCAGGCAGGCCATTCCGGCAAGGAAGACCTTCTTAGGGGTCAGGGCACCGGTGACGAGCTCGGGGGAACGGGTATGGTTCTCGACCGTGTCGGTTCCCTTGGTGAAATCACCGTAGGTGTTCAGGATGTTCGCGGCGGACTGCAGCAGAATGCAGCATGCCAGGGTCATGAGGAAGATCCACCAGCAAAACGTATCGTCATGGAATGCCACGGCTCCTCCGATGATTGCGGGGACCACGGCACCGTGAAGCGTCCACGGGCGGAAAACATTGAACCAGCCCGCTTTCACGGGTTTTACGTCTGCCATAGACCCTGGTAAGTGGAGATATATTATATTCTTTTATCGAGAAACGATAAATAGAATCCTTTGGATTGGTGTGTGATGAAAGGCGATCTCCACACTCTGCAGAAGGTGTGCCTCTACGGTTCCAAGGTCATGCTAGCCGGTATATGGATTCTCGGAGGCATAGCCGCAGTGCTCATCGCGATGGGTATCGAGGTGCTTGCCACCGACGGTTCCCACCAGATGTTCCAGGATGTTCTTTCCGTGGACCTCGCCAACGATTCCGTGCTGAAATGCGCATCGGCTTTCGCGGAGATCGTGATCATCTTCATTCTCGCGATGGTGACCGTCGTCTGCATCCGCACCCTGATGGTCTCCATCTATTCGGAGCACAGCCCCTTCACCGACGACAACGTCCGTGTCCTCCTTTTCATCTCCAGACTGTACCTCGTCATCGCCTTCGTGTTCGCGGTCCTCGAGATGACCGGCGAAAGGGGAATCGCATCGGCGGCATTCATGCTGTTCGGATGCATCCTGATCTCCACCGTACTGTACATACTTGCACTGGTCGTCCGTTACGGGGCCGTTCTCCAGAACGAATCCGATCACACACTCTGAGGTTTCGAGATGGCTATTGTACTGCGGTTGGACAGGGTGATGGCGGACAGGAAGATGTCCCTGAACCAGCTTGCGGAACTGGTGGGGATCAGCAACGTCAATCTCTCCAACATCAAGACCGGAAAGATCTGCGCCATCAGGTTCTCGACCCTCAACGGCATCTGCAAGGCCCTTGACTGCCAGCCCGGGGACATTCTCGAATATATCGAAGATGATGGTTCAGAAGAATGATGCTTTATCGATTATCGTTAAACATTTAATGATAGTCAATATTTTAATATCATTTTCAGAATGACACTTCCAATGAAACTACCGCTCAAGCTACTCACGAGCACTGCGTTCATGATGGGATTCGCCCTTGTCGTGTCGTTCCTTACCAACGCACACATCACCGGCATCTATCCGGACTTCCTCCTGAACGACAGCAAGCTCCGCAGCAACATCACCATCATCCTGCTGGCATGTATGCTGACCGTCACCCTGTCCAGAATCCCCTACAGGGATCTGAACCCCGTGAAGAACATCAAATCCGTGAGCAGGGCGCTTCTCCTCGGACTCGTAGTCGCATCCACCATCCCCCTCATAGCCTACTTCATTCTCAGGAACGTGGACGGATACGAACAGTACGCCGTAGGACTTGTCTTCCTCGCAGCAACCCCCTTCGCAGGATCCGTCGGACCTCTGTCCCTGATCCTCCGTGGCGACCTCGAACACGCACTCAGGTCCACCATCGTCGTCTACGTTGCAGCACTCCTCTGGATCCCCTTCATCGTATGGATCACCCTCGGAGAGACCGTCGACATGAAGAACGTGGTCATCACCGTCATCGAACTCATCGGAGTACCACTCATCGTCTCCAGGCTCATCACCTGGGTCAAGATCGACAAGACTATCCTCTCCGTCATCCTGAACTGCATCATCGCATTCCTCGTCTGGGTCTCTGTCGGATCCACCGATTTCGGAAAGGCCGGACTCACCGTCCTCATCGTCTTCATGGTTGTCGCTGCAATCAGGGACATCGGACTCGGACTCGGTTCCGAGACTATTGAGAAAAAGCTCGGTATCCCCTGGTCCCAGAGGGTCACCGATATCCTCATGATCTCCTACAAGAACAAGGGTATCGCAATCGCACTCTGTACCTCCGTTCTCGTCGGACCCGCCATCGGTGCCGCAATGGTCGCCATCGCAGCTTCCATCGTCGTAGAGGTCTGCTGGGTCGCCTTCATGGATTCCGTCCTGTTCTCCAAGACGAGGATGGAAAAGGAACTCGCAGCCGATTCCAGCGCCGGCATCAAGCAGGTCTGGGAGAACTGAAACCCATTTCCGGCTTCGGCCGGATTCCCCCTTTTTTCAATAATCAGAATCTTGGAACTTCGCCGTACTGGGTATATCCCAGATAGTCGTCGAGGCGGAATGCCTCCCTGCTCTTCATAGTGATGACCTTATCCCCTTCCTCGAGATGCCCGTAAAGCATCTCGCTCTCGGGATCGTAGACCTTGGCTTCCCTGTCCTCACCGTCGACCTTGTTGGCGTAGCAGTAGAGGCAGTTGTGCAGGCAGGTGTCATAGCTTCCGATGTCGATGTTCTTGACGCACAGGCAATTCTCCCTCAGGGGTGTGCTGAGCTCCTCGAAGGGGATGTCGAGCTTCCTCATCATCTGACGGTCGATACAGCCCCTAGGTTCCACACCGTACTTGGAAAGATCATGCTTGCTGCAACAGTAGCTGAGCTCCATGCCGTACTTCCTGGCGATGGGGACCATCATCTCGGCCATCGCATCCATTTCCGCGAAGGTGGCGGAACGGAGCAGGTCACCGTGTTTCAGAAGTTTGCCGCGGATCTCCACGAAGCTGAAGGTGCATCTGTTGGTGTAGCCCTCGAGCTCCCTGCAGAGCAGTTCGAACTTCCTTTTGTGATATGAGAGGTTGTGGACATCGTCGATCACGATGGGGTCGTATCTCCATATGATGCGGTCCGCACCATATCTCTCGGATATCTCCTTGAACGCATCCACCACATCTGCTTTCGATTTGACTCCTGGTTCGAATTCCTTCGCATAGGGGGTGATGGTTACCTGAAAAAGCGAGAGATATCCCATCGATGCGATCTCCTTAAGATGGGGGACCATAGGTGCGGGATTCTTGGTGACGAATACGATGGCATCCACATTGCGGGGTGACAGGTCGATCCTGTACACCACATTCCTGACCATGGGGTTGCGTACAAGACAGTAACCGGCACGCAGACGGTTCATCATCCATTCCATGTGGAACGCGGG
>JAKSHV010000119.1 GCA_024399225.1 archaeon
GCCATTGCAGGAGAGGAGTTCTTGAGAACGAACTTTGCCTTCCTGTCCTCCATTTCGACAATCTCGATTTGCATGACGAATCCTCCTCAGACCCTGCGTCCTCTGCGTCCGCCCTTGGGCTTGGTACCGTCGTGGGGTATAGGAGTGACGTCCTCGATGCGTCCGATCTTGAGACCGGCACGAGCGAGTGCACGGATTGCTGCCTGGGCTCCGGGTCCAGGGGAGGTGGATTTGTTTCCTCCGGGTGCCCTTACCTTGACGTGGATTCCGATGATCTCTTTCTCGGCTGCGACCTCAGCGATCTTCTCTGCAGCTTTCTGTGCTGCGTAGGGAGAGGACTGGTCCTTTGCCTGTTTGACGATCATACCACCGGTGACCTTAGCGAGGGTCTCAGCTCCGGTGATGTCGGTCAGAGTGATCATAACGTTGTTGTAGCTAGCAAAGATGTTAGCGATTCCCCATTTTGCGGTCATTTATTTCACTCCTCTGCGGGTGCTTCGGCTTCAGCCTCTGCGGGTTCTTCTACTGCAACGGGTGCTGCTCCGGGGCCTCCCCTCATGGGGTGCATCTCGTCGGTGAAGGGGGATGCGGGGTTGTACTCAACGGATCCCTCTTCCTCACGGAGAACGATGTATCCGGGGACGGTAACCTTGTGGCCGTCTACGAAGATGTGTCCGTGGTTGATGAGCTGCCTTGCCTGCTTGATGGTGGTTGCAAGTCCCTTCTGGAAGACGATGGTCTGAAGACGCCTGGAGAGGATGTCTTCGTTCTGGAGAACGAGGATTGCGTTGAGGTCTCCGCCGGTTACGGGGAGGACACCCATGCGTGCGCACTTTGCGATAAGTGCGTCTGCCTCGATCTTTGCCTGTGCGTCTCCGGTCCTGAGACGGGACTGGAGTTCCCTGGACTGCTTCCTGAAGTTCCTGAGAAGGGTTGCTGCCTTCCAGACCTCAGTCTTGTTCTTCAGTCCGAACTGGCGAACGACTTCATTCTCTGCCTTGATCCTCTCGCCCTGCCAAGGGTGGGAAGGAGTGTCGTAGCTTTTCCTTGAAAATTTAGGATCTCCCATTCAACTCACCTCATTTCCTCTGGACACCGCATGCGAGTCCTTTCCTTCCGTTAGACCTGGTCCTCTGTCCACGTACCTTGTGTCCGGTCTGGTGCCTGATTCCACGGTAGCTGCGGACGAGCTGCATCCTGTTGATGTCGTCACCCTGGAGGATGTCGAGATCGTTTCCGAGAAGGTGCATGTCTGCTCCGGTCTCGTAGTCCATCTGGCGGTTTACTGCCCAGCTGGGTGCGTACTCGACGTAGGAGAGAACGAGCTTCTCGAGAGTTGCGATGGTTGCCTCATCGAGGGATCCGATTTTCTTGGAGGGGTCGACGTTTGCTTTCTTTGCAATGATCTGAGAAACCCTCTTTCCGACTCCCTTGATGCTCTGAAGTCCGATAACGGTGTATTTCAATCCATCAATATCGGTGTTTGCCATACGAACGATGTAGTTGAAGTCATCGCCCTCGGTCTTTGCCGATTTCTTGGGGCCTTTCTTCTTCTCAGAAGGGGCGGCCTCAACTTTCTGGTTAGCTGCCTTAGGTGCTGCCATATTTTATTCCTCCGTAAATGTTCCGTATTTTTCAACGGAAAGCTCAAGCACATATCCCGGTCGGGGGTGTGCTCTCAGTTTTCGCTCCGATATGCGGAGTGGGTCCTGAGTTTACGCAAAGAGGGCCATCATCTCATGGAATATATAAGTAAGGGTGAAAACGGAGTCACGGAAGATGAGGTTAATCCGCAACCTGGACTTCGAAAGATTTTTGGGAAAGATGGTGCCGACGACCGGATTCGAACCGGTGAACCGCTATGGAGAAGATCTTGAGTCTACCGCCTTTGGCCAGCTCGGCTACGTCGGCCTGTTTGTTCCCCCTAGAAGGGGGAATGTTATTAGGTTTACGGTAAAGTGGTCACCTCTGCCCTCTTACCGATGGCGTAGAAGGTGTACTCATGCTGGGTGACGATGGCTCCGGGAGCCTCGACGAGCTCGGCGAATCCGTGGAGGATACCTTTGCGCATGAGGAGTTTGACATACTTCTCGGCATTGGGGAAGTCGCAGCTCCTTGCACAGAAGGGGAGACCGTGGAACTCATCGGCGATGTACCTAAGGAAGTCCTGTGCCTTGGGATCGTCGATGGGCTTCTCCCTGACGACCTGTACGATGTTTCCGAACTTTCCGTTGTCGACATATCCCCTTCCGTTGGTTGCGAAAGGCTCTACGGCAAAGGTCATACCGAGTTCGATCTTGGTCTCATCGCCTGCATCATAGGGAGGGATCGAGAATCCTGCATGAAGATCCCAGTGGTCGATCTGGTGTCCGCAGAGGTTTTCGACTACCTTGTATCCGTCCCTCTTGACGCTCATCTCGATGGCGCGTCCGATGTCACGGATGGAGGTACCCTCACCGACGAATTCGGCAACGGTGTTCCTAGCATTCTTGGAAGCCTCGACGAGGTTCCTGTACGCGTTGGTGCCGACCTCAACGGTGGCAGCGGTGTCTCCGATATATCCGTCGAGGACTCCGCCGCAGTCGATCTTCACGACATCTCCGACCTCGAAACGCTTGTCGTCATTGGGAGTGGGAGTGTAGTGAGCGGCACATTCGTTGATGCTGATGTTACAGGGGAAGGAAAGTCCGCATCCGTGGTCGCGGATGTATCCTTCGACCTCCTGTGCGACATCGTAGAGTTTTGCTCCGGGTTTACAGAGACTGCAGCCGAGATCCCTTGCCTCGGCGGAGATCCTTCCTGCCCTGCGGAGTTTTGCAAGCTGGTCTTCATTTAGCATTGGAGAACCTCTTTGATCATTGCTTCTGTGATTGCACCCTGACGGATGATCTCGTACTCCTTGTCCTTTATCCAGACGATGGTGGAGGGTTTTCCGAGGGGGCTGGGTCCGCAGTCCACATAAGTGGAGACAGCTCCTCCGAAAGCGGAGACCGCCATCTCAATGTCAGTTGCATCGGGAAGGGAGTGGGTGTTTGCGGAGGTTGCGACGACGGGACCGCAGCGTTTGCAGATCTCCATCGCCATAGGATGGTCGGGGATGCGTACTCCGACCTTGTGAGAGGAAGCGGTGACGATGTCGGGGACATCCTCCTGCTTCTGGATGATGATGGTAAGAGGGCCGGGAAGGAATGAATCGACGAGTTTCTCAGCCATATCGTTGAGAACCGCGACCTTCTCCATCATAGCCTTGTTTGCAACAGCAACGGAAAGTGCCATATCGAAAGGCCTTTTCTTTGCGAGATACAGGGATTTGACTGCGGATTCGTTGTAGATGTCTGCGCCGATTCCGTAAACAGTGTCGGTAGGGTACACAACGAGTTTGCCTGACCTGAGATCGGTTGCAACCACGGCTGCAGCTTCCTGGCATTTTTCATCGAATCCCTTGGATAGATCGCATTTGAGAATGGTCAATTGTAGTCCTCCATCATTGCTATTGCTGTTTCGACCGAATGATTACCATTGGGGGTCGAAGGCCCATGACCAGGATAGAGCGTTCCGATATTTACATTACGCAGTATCTTGAGTGACTGTGAAAGCTGTTCAAGATTTCCGGTGGGAAGATCATATCTTCCGAAACCCCGGGCAAACACAGTATCACCTGCAAACAGGGACTTAGTCACAGTATCATAGAAACACAAACCGCCTGCAGTGTGACCAGGAGTTTCAATAACTGTAAGCCTGTGATCACCTATATCGAAAACATCAGTAGGCAGGATCTTCTTGCAGAGGACTTTCTTCAGAGAAATACCGAATCCACTAGCAACAGAGACATTGTTATCACCATTGGCAAGAACGGGGGCCTCGCATTCAGAGATATATACCGGACATCCGAACTCCTCGGCGATATCGCTAGCACCACCGATATGGTCGATATGGCAGTGTGTCAGAAGGATTGCGGACAAACGGATACCATCGAGTTCCTTCCAGATATTGGAGATGACATTAACGGAATCCAATCCTGTACCGGTATCGATCAGAATTGCGGATTTACCCTTGATCAAAAAGATGTTCGAATCATAGGGGATTCCGGAACGTATCTGGACAATGGTCATCACCCCATGAAACAACTACGGGTAAATAACCGTAATTAACGGAATAGAAACAAGAGGAAATACGAAAGTATAACCTGAAATGAATGAAATGAAAAAAGAAGATGAGTTTACATACGTAACCTGTTTAACTGCTAGACCACATCCAG